>CAISCV010000262.1 GCA_903883945.1 uncultured Chitinophagaceae bacterium
ATCGATGGTAGAAGAAAATAAAAGATTATCGCAAACGCCAACACAAAGTAAATCGTCCAAGTTCATCGCAACAGCATCTTGTGCAATGCCTTTCCAAACAGAGATATCGCCTGTTTCCTTCCAATATAAATAAGCCAATATACTCTTTGTGCCAGCACCGTCGGCGTGACTAATGTTTACCCAATCGGCATCTCCACCCAAATAGTCGGGATACATTTTGCAAAAAGCATTTGCATACAAACCTGTATCCAGATTTTTGATGGCTGCATGTACTTCTTCTTTCTGTGCCGAAACCCCTCGTTGTGCATATAGAGACATAATAGTGAAATGATTTAACTCAAAAACTAAAGGTTGCGAAAGTAAGTAATGGTAAGGAACTATCCTTTTGTTAAATTAATGGGGCCTGTTAATGTTAGGGATAAGCGGTGGTAATGTAATTTCCAAACTTCCAGATTATTTTTTTATATCCTTTGGTTTAGGATCTAGATTGTATAAAATGCTATAAATATCTGAATAAAAATCTCGACAAATTCTACGGATTCGAGCCGTTTTATTTGTAAATGATGCTCCCTCTTCCAAATTTCTTCTTATGGGAGAATACTGATAAGTTACAAATGACTTATCTAAGGTAGCGGTATATCGTAACCTATCTGAAGGAAAATCATAGAAAAGGATAAACCCTTGCCCATTTGTTGCCGAGGAGATTGCAGCGGGTGCAAGCGCTAAGCCAACTCCTGTAATTACATAACCCGCAATTATTCCTGCATCACTTACAAACCTTCCACGCCAGATATTTATTGTAAGTCCTGCTTTCTCTCCTTCTTTTACTTTATGAATAGCAAATGAATGATCATTTCTGTTGAACCTATCTATGGCAGCAACCATTATTGAATCTATTTTTGGTTTAAATACTTCATTAACCCTTCGTCCATAAGTCCATTCAATACTTAAATCGTTAATCTTTTCTTTTTTAACCCCTACAAAACGTAAAGGTGCACATGAACAGAACAAAAATGAAGAGAATATAATAGTGACTAATAATTTCATTAAGCTTTTAGATTAGAAAGTAACGAATGTCTATGCTTTATTGATTAAAATAACCCGTATTGGCAAATATAATCCTACAGATTGAACGAACAGTTGCTAGCAGTAGACTTTTTAAAATATAGAATACCCCCTTATTTAAACGGTTGTGGAGGGATAAAGTTTATTCACTTTTGTGTCGTTAAAGTATTATAAATAAGTCATCATTTAAATATAGGATTATGTTAGCAAAACTCAAATTCAACATTGTTGCAATTGCAATATCAGGAATGCTATTTACCGCTACAATCACGGCTCCATTTACAAAAATGTTTGGAAAGCATTACGATGAAAAAAGGGATTTTTCATGCTGCAAGCAAGATCAATTAGTATTACATCACTATTACACCGTAAACGTTTTTTGGATAGAAGTTGCCAATGGATATACTGAGGAGAATACGGGAAAGAAAAGTGAAGGTGGATGTAATATTAAATGTACAGACTAATTGTTGTTCATCATTGTTGGTTACAATTCTTGAAAGCTTCCCTAAATGGAAGCTTTTTTGTTACTAAAGTTCTACCAATCCTTTTCCTCACCAGATTCCTGCTTAAATTTCTTTTGCTGAATCTCTTTTTGTAAACGCTTCTCCTCCTCTCTCAGCATATTCAATTGCTGTTCCGCTTGCTTTTTTGTTGGCTGTTTATTATCTTTTGGTTGAGGTTTATTCTTCTCAGATTGTTTATTATCCTGCTTCTTATTTTTATCGTTTAGATTATTTAATACCATTTGCAAGTTTTCTCGTGAAGTTTCATCATTGTTGTTTAACAATAGTGACTTCTTAAAAGACATAGCCGCTTGCTCCAGCTGTTGCTGTTTAATCTCAGATAATCCTTTATTGTACCAGGCCTTTGCTTGCAAGATAGGGTCGGTAGATGAAGTTGCTAAGGCTTCCATTCTTTTAGCAGCTTCTGTGTATTGTTGTTGGCGATAGAGACTATTTGCATTGTTAAAAGCAGCCGTATTATTCTTGGAATCTTTGCCCAATACCTGATCATATTCAACTTGTGCTGCCTTAAAGTCTCCTTTTCTATACAGTTCATTCCCTTTTAAAATCAGGCTGTTATTTGATTGAGATAAAGCTGGTACGGCGCCTGATAATACAAACATTGCCATTAATGCTCCATTATTCAATGTCAATTTCGTTTTTTTTCTTTCAGAAACAAAAAACTCTATCATCAATAACAATAAAGCAACTGCCAGAAAGATAAAGTAGTAAGATTCGTAGTTGACATATCCATTTGGGTTACCAAACTCTTTTTTATCCATTGAGTTTAATAGTTGTGATAAATCATTGCCAACAGCTGCTGTCGTATTTAGATAATGATACGTACCACCTGTTTCCTCTGCAATCTGTCTTAGTAGTGTTGCGTTTAGTTTGCTGATAATAGTCTCACCATTAGCATTTCTTTTATAGTCATTTGTACCAGTCTCTATAATGGGGGCGCCCGTCTCAGAACCAACTCCTACCGTATGTACTATCACCCCTTTCTCTGCGAGTTCTTTGGCAACGGCAACCGCTTTGGTATCTTGGTCTTCGCCATCCGTTATTAAAATAGCCGCTTTATATTTCTTTTCTTTGGTATCCAGGCTATTATTGCAAAGGTTTAGCGCATCGGCTATTACTGTTCCTTGCCAACTAATGAGTGCTGGGTTTGCATTACTTACAAACATTTTGGCAGCACCCACATCACTTGTAAGCGGCATTTGTAAGTAGGCTCTTCCTGCAAAAACTACCAATCCAATCCGATTGTTTTCTAATTGTTGGGTTAGTTGATAAATCAGTTGCTTTGCTTTATCCAATCGGGTAGGTTTCTCGTCCTCGGCAAGCATACTTTTGCTTACGTCCAAGGCAATCATCACATCTATCCCACTCCCAACAGTTCCTTTTTCTTTGATGGGTTGATGCAGATTGGCGGCACTTACAATTAATAACCCAATAACAAATAATATCAAAATGATTTTGAATAGGAATTTCTTGTTCGAATAATCACTAGTTAATTGGTTTACCAATCGTTCATTTCCCAATAACCTTCTTGCTTTCTGTTTCCACTTCAATACATAGATAAAGAGCCCTACCATTGGAAGGAGCCCTGCCAGGCCATATAAATATTCTATGTTCTGAAAACTAAGCAATTAGATGTGTTTTATACTTGACGTTGTGGGATACAAGTTACAGGTTACTGGTTTTTGAGTAGCAAACTTTTATCCTAAATATTGCCCTATTCTATCTCTTCCCTTCGAAGAAGCCTTCTTTCTTGAGAATTCCGGTTAGAATATTCTTTCTGATTGTCCACAATGGGGCATCGCGTTCGCCCTCAACATTGAGGACAAAGAAATAGGGGTGTCTGTTTTCTTCAATCCATCCAACAATCCATCCAATACTTTTGCCGTTTTCTTTGTATCCCAAACCTGTTTTATAGTATAATTTATAGTTGGCATTGTCTTCTTGCAACATTACTTTCTTCACAATTTCCTGTGTACGTTTTTGAAATCCTAACTGATTGAAATATAATTTCTTTACCAATCCTAGTTGTTCATCAGGGGTAATTTTCAAGGTATTATTTAGCCAGAAAGAATCTACAGCCCCGCCTATCTTTTTGTTGCCATACTTGATACTGTCCAACCAATGTTGCATGGTATCTTTTCCTATTCGTCTAGCCACTTCCTGGTAGTAGGGTACACACGAAACTTTAAAGGCTTCTGCCATAGTAAGGTCTTTGTTCCATTCGGTGATGGTATCGCCATTGTCGTGTTTGCGAATAACCCCATCCCATTTTATCACCATCTTTTCATTTACAATTCTCCCTGTTTCTATTCCAATAAGCGAGTTTACAATCTTAAATGTAGAGGCAGGCAGGTAGGCACTATCTTTATAACGGCTGAGGTTGTAAACGGTAAACTGCCCAGTACCATTGTCATACAAAGCAAAACAACCATCTACTTTGCTACTATCAAAAAAGCTTTTCAAGCTATCATCTTTGGTAACATTGTTGGGTGAACAAGCTCCCAAAAACAATACAACCATCCAGATGCTCATTACAAATAATCCATTACTCCATTTCATTCTACACATTTTAGTAGCTGCAAAACTAAGGCTTAAGAAGTCTTACCGTTTACCGATTACCGTAGTGCCGCATAAACAAGTTATGCTTTGGTTAAAGATTAACGGTAAAAGGGTCTGCTGCCTATGATTTTTCCCCTTCAAAATAGTCCATCTTATGTTTAAATAAAACATTAAAGGTGGTGAGCGATCCATAGATACGGGTAATATATTGTTGCATATTCACTTTGTCTTCATCTGTTAGTTTCTCATGGCTGTTAATGCGTTGTTCCAACACACGCAGTCTGTCGCGCAGCATCACAATCTTATGAAAGAATACATCTATCGGTACTTCTTTTTCCTTTAAGGTATCAGATCCGGGTTTCATTACAAGTACACCACCGGTCCACTTGTCGCCCAAAGGCACTACTTCATTTACATCGCTCCATACACGCAAAATCTTCATCAGGGCATCTTCGGCTTCACTAAAGCTTTCGGCATATTCTGGTTCAATTCTTTCTATAACTTCAAGGGTAAAGTCTTTGTTCACCATTTTAAGCCCCTTATCCATAAAGCATATTTCATATACTCTTTTGTGCAATCGCACGACTACTCCTGATCCAAAAGAAGGATGCACTATTCGGGAGCCAACACCCAATAAATCCATAAATGTTTATTTTAATATTTGATGCAAGATAGTGGTTACAAGTTACAGGTTACGGGAGGGGGTATAAATAATTTTTGTTACATCATTTGGTTTTAGATGTACAGACCCATAAAAGCCGCTCGGTTTACTTTTTTTATGATTGATCAACAAATGATACTAGGACTCAAAAAAACTGAACTTATTCTACTAAAACCTTTTTCGTTCCCATTCCTTCAACACATAATAAATAGCTTCCTTTTGCCAATCCTTTAAGATCAAAATTAACGACTACCTTACCCGGATTCAAGCGATATTGTTGCGTTTTATACACTTTACCGTCCAGACCTAGTAGTTGTACAGCAACATTTTTGCTGTCAGATTCATTAAAGTGAACACTCAAAAAGGATTTAGCTGGATTAGGCGAAATATTAAATGAATTCTTTACCACCGCTCTCCTTTTTGCATTAATAACCGTGCTATACATTGTTTTACCATTATTAAACAACATTTTTAACCGGTAGTATGCTTGATTTTTCATATCGGAATCCACAAAATGATATGTACTTAGTTCATTCAATAAACTACTTTCTACTGTACCAACGGTGTTAAAAGTTGTTCCGTTATAGCTTTTTTCAATAATAAAACGAGCAACATCCTTACTAGAACTCGTCTCCCAGAACAAAGTATTTCCGGTATTGGATAACTGTACATCAAAAGACAATAGTTGGAGGGGTAAAATAGAATTTGCCCCAAAAAATAGCTCTAATACCGATGCCAAACGTAGTCCGGCTTTAAGGAGTTGTTGCTGTACAATAGGCAAACGAGTGGCGAGATAGTTAGAATCTAGATTATTATTGTTTTCGGTATAATAACAGGTATCAACCAATTGCCTCGATTCATTCATCCATTCTAGTACATCTAATTGTTGTATGGTTTGTATTTGAGCGGGCGTAAACTGATTGGCTGCAATGCAAGATGCTAGCGATACATTGCCCGCTTGCACCAACGAGTAATCCCAAGCACTATGAAGGTTTGTATTCTGACCCAAAAATGTAATACGTACACTATTACCACCCACATCGGATCCGTAGCCACAATGAAGTGGTTGGTGTAAATCGCCCACCAAATGAAAAACCTCCAATACATATTGGGTAATCATACTATCGTTGAGGTTATTTAGTTGAGACAATTCTTTAAATACTCTGTTTAGTTCAAAATAAATATTGTTGGTACTAGTCGAATCAAATGTTGCCCCTTTATCGATATTCAGGTAGTGGCGTGGTGTTAAATAGGAATAGGCGGGTAAGCTTTTTACACTATCCATCCATGTACAAGCCTGGTGAACCGTTCTACCTTTTAAATAATAGTTAACCCTCGATTTGGCAAGGGGAGAAAGGTACTTATAGGCAATATCTCCCACAAGCCCGTGCCCGGTGGCACTCCATGCAAACACATAAGCGGAAGGAAGAAAAGAAATTAATACCAAAAATATCCAATATTTACGAAGCATAGCGTAACACTTTTTAAGAATAGATAAGTGTTCGAAAGTAAGCGGTTTTATTAGTTATTATTGATTGTGATGTATATTTTAGTATTTTATCGGTGAGTAAACTGCAAAATATTTAGTGAAGAGGAATATCGAGTATGAAATTTACAAGTAAACAGCTATACGCAAGACTTAGTATGTTTTAGCGGGGGATATGAAGCAATTGGTTTACTTCCAACAACTTTTAGGGGAGTTATGAACAAGACTTCGTGATATTCATGGACTAGTTGAGGAAGTGGCAATCTGTTTTATGGGAAGTACCTATAGATGTCTTTCCTTGACAATATTCTAACTAATTCTATGGTTTGATTTTCATAAATGAAGCCAATTCTGTATTGTCCTAACCTAATTCTGTGAGCGTTTGAAAAAACCTTTAGCTTTTTACAGTTATTTAATTCAGAAATAGTAAGTGAAATTTCTATTTTATCAATTAGTTTGGCAATTTCTATATGGGTAGTAGCAGAAAGTTTGGAAGTGTCTTTTATAAATGATTTACGGATTCATATTTCATTAAGCCTTTTTAAGTTTCATAACAAAGGCTTTTTTTTCTTTTTCAGTTAATAATGGGGTGTTTCTACCTTCTTTAATAGCCTCCTGCAAGGCAACATCTTCTTCCTCCTCTGTGTGGAAGCTAATATCAAGACTTCGCATAATCGCTTTTATTGTTTTTTCTTGTTGTTTATTCCTCGGATTAACTACTAATGTCATGTTGTAAAATTAGGTAAACTATACAAATAAGCTTCTTTTTGTTTATGAATATAGGCTAGCCATTCATGCACTGTCCATGACGGCCGAGTAGGCAAGGGCATTTCAGCCCAAGCCTCTCACAGAACCGTGCGTGAATCTTCTCTCCTCACTCCTGCCATATCGCCTGTATGCATGACATACAAATATTCCATTTTTAAAATTGTGCCTTTTCGTCTTCCCTATCCCAAAACATCTCTTTTATGCCCTAAAAGAATACTAAACCGCCTTTTTTTGCCTCAAAACGTACCTTTTGCCCATACGGGGTATGTTTCTTACTAACAAAACACACCTCCTATATATCTGATGCCTCTTTTTTTATGACAAAACATACCTCGTATATATCCGATGCCTCTTTCTTCATGAAGAAACACACCTCCTATATATTTGATGCCACTTTTCTCATGAAGAAACACACCTTCTATCTATCCGATGCCACTTTCTTCATGAAGAAACACACCTCTTATTTCTAGGAGGTATGTTTTTTTCTGACCTATCAGGCACAAATTAATAGGAGAGATCATATCATTTAGATATTATAGCCATTTACAAAAGGTGGCATCCTAAATGACGCTACCTGTCACATAATTATCGTTTCTTATTAGGTTATTACTTCACTTCAGCAAAGTGTAACCGCAACAAGAGGTAGTGAATAGTGCTTTTATGGGTATTTGATACCCTTTTTTCATTTATTACTTTTTCTACCTTCTCTTCAACCAACTTTCGGGATTCTGATACGCTTGCCTATCATTAAATACCTGAAACTGGAAGGATCCTTCTCCATCAAAATCTGCAGCAACCGTTCCTAAAACAGTCCCTGCCTTTACAATGTCCCCTTGTTTTACGTTTACTTTATTGAGTTTATTGTAGGCAGTAAAGTATTTACCATGCTTAACCATTACCACCTGGTACTGATCGAGATCCATCACAGCAGTCACCTCACCATCGGCTACACATTTAATAGTAGCACCAATAGATGTCTTAATATCTATCCCTTGGTTGTCTACATCTATCTTAGTTCCTGGTATACGCTGCCGACCAAATGGAATAAAAATGGAGCCCCCATCCAAAGGCCATGGTAATCTACCTCTATTCTTCTCGAAGTTTAACGATTCTGTCAGTCCCTCGGGCGTAGACTCGAAAGTACTGTAAGCCCTTGTTACTACCTTGGGGGTGGTCACAACAGCTACATCAGAGTTTGAATTAGCTGGGGTTGTAGGTTGGGTATTTATTGGGGTAGGCTTTGGGGTAATCGCTGCCTTAGCCGCATCCTGTGCCTTTGCTTCTTTTAGTTGTTGTGCCAAACGCTTCTTTTCTTCCTCAGCCGCTTTTTGTTTGGCAATTCTAGCTGCTTTTTCTCTTTCAGCAGCTTCTACCATAGCTCTTTTGATGGCAGCAGCAATAGCAGTTCTCAATTTTACTTGATCTTTCTCTCGTTGTTTTATCTGCGCAGCAATATCTTTCTCTTGTGTTTTTAGTTGTTTTACAACCTGGTCTTTTTCTTTTTTATCATCTTCCAACACTTTCAACTGGCTACTTTGGGTCTGCAAGACATTGCTTTTCTCGTGTCTGTTATTATCTAGCGTACTGATGGACGATTGCAATAATGCTTCTGTTTTGTTAATCGTCTCTGCCTGTGTTTCACGGAATTGGCGATAACTTTTCAAATACATCATCCGTTTGATGGCATCATTAAAGCTTTGGGCAGAGAACAGAAAGTTTAAATAATCGGAGTTGCCCCTGTTTTTATAAGCAAATACAAGGCTCTGGGCATACTGCATTTTGAGTGTGTCCAATTCTTTTCTTAACCGATATATTTCTATCTGATTCTGATAAATGGTTTCTGTTAAGCCATTAATGTCCTTATTAATGTTTCTGATTAAGGCTTCACGGGCATCAATCTTCCGCTTTACCAATGAATATTCGCTAAGGGCAGCCTTCTTGTTTTGCTTAATCAGCTTCAGGTCATTATTCAAATCATCCAATTCTTTCTTCAGTTCCTGTTGTTGCTTTTGAAGTTCTTCACGGGTAGGCGGTTGCTGCGCAAGTAATGGCTTTATGGCCATCACAATACAAAAACAGAATATAAGCAGCTTTTTAATCATCAATTATTTATTAGTTATTCTCGATTTGTTACTCACTTAAACGGGAAAAACATACTTAAATTATCTTTTCTTGTAATTTTTTGGGATATTAAAGTTAAAGATTAACGGCTCATTAAAAGAATACTGCTTAAAATCGAGGTCAATATCTAGTTTATTTTTTTCTGCAACAGATACACTCCTATAAGTAGAAAACTGGATATCTCCTTTAGTTTCATAAATAGTATAGGTAATGTCGCAAGTTCTGTTTCTCTGGATATCAACATCATCCAGTTTACTGTGTAGTGGTTTAAAATCTTTACTATCCAATGTAATTAAGTTCTTGAATAGATTGCCCACCATCAATACGATCAGGTGATTGTCCGTTGCTTTATAGGAAACTACATTGCTATCCAAATAGGTAGGATTGCCTACAATAAGATCTTGTAAAGTACTGAAGTCAAACGGAATTTGGGTTACCTCTTGTATGTAATTTATGCTTCTGCGCTGTACATATTTATCTAACTTATTTACAAGCACAATACTATCTTCTGTAATCTTTGCTTCCAGACCAACAATACCCAACGGCCCAACTAATTGAATTAAAATGATACTATCTTTTTTCATTTTCAGATAGGCAATAGCATTCTGGCTAGTTTCCGGACCTTCGTAAAGTACCTTTATTTTAGCTTTGAAGGTGGTGAAATCAATCTTATTTTTATATACTTTCCTCAGCATATCATGAATAATTGCCTGAGAATCTACCTTAGGCACTTCGGCAATCATTACTGTCTGAATGGTATCTCGTTTGCTAAAAGCCTTATCCAATGTATGCACTTTGCGTACAGGTTTACACGAAAAAGCGATGAGCATTATTAAAAGAAGTAAAGAAAATATTTTCATTGTAATGAATTGTTTTGAAGAAGCAGTGTAAGATAATAGTGATAAGTAGTAGGTATTAAGTTAGACTTTTATAATCTGTTATTCTTCATCTTAAATGTATTTATAAACTACTTATCACTTAAAACCTAACACCTACAACTTGCCTTTTTGAAAGCGGCTAAATTAAACCTTTCCTGTATGACCGAACCCACCTGCACCTCTTGTAGTTTCGTTAATGTTTGAAACCGGCAGCCATTCAATCTGTTCTACAGGCATAATCACCATTTGTGCAATCCGGTCGCCATCGTTGATGGTTTGAATTTCGCTGGATAGATTAATTAGAATCACTTTTATCTCACCACGATAATCTGCATCAATCGTACCCGGCGTGTTCAGACAAGTAATACCTTGTTTGATGGCTAAACCGCTTCTTGGTCTTATCTGCGCTTCGTATCCATTAGGTAATTCCATAAAAATACCGGTAGGAACCAGCTTTCTTTCCATCGGTTCCATAAAAACAGGCTCCGTAATAAAAGCCCTCAAATCCATACCCGAAGAGCCTGCTGTGGCATAAGAAGGTAAGGGATGATGAGAATTATTGATGATGGGAACAATAAGTTTATCTGCCATAAATGTATTTTTCATGAACGTGTGAGTGTTTAATTCAATTGGATTAACAAAGCTTTCCTTTAATAAAATTGAGTCCTGTTACATTCCACTCAAAATCTTTTTATAACTAGTAACAATTCCTCTTATCAATGAAGAACTAAAGCCTTGGTGCTCCATTTCGTTCAGTCCAGCAATAGTGCAACCCTTTGGCGTGGTTACTTTATCTATTTCTTGTTCGGGGTGAGACCCCTTCTTTTGTAATAAATCTGCTGCACCCTTTACGGTTTGGGCAGCAATCAACGAAGCATTTGCTGCGCTAAAGCCTATTTCAATACCAGCCTGAATGTTTGCCCTTATATAACGCATGGCAAAGGCAGTACCCGAAGCGGCTAATACAGTAGCAGCATCCATCAGCTTCTCTTCGATAAATACAGTTTTGCCTAATTTGTCGAATACATTACCCACAAACTCCTTTTGTTCTTTGGTCGCATTGCTTTCGCTGATGCAAGTCATACTCTCCTGAATAGCAATAGCCGTATTAGGCATTGCACGGAAGATAGGGAAGGAGTTACCGATCACTTCTTCGATATCTTTAACCCAAACCCCCGTTATAACGCTTACCAGAACGTGCTTTTTAGCATCGAGTTTGGGCAATAATAGGGTAAGGACATCCTTAATCTGAAAAGGCTTTACAGCCAAGATGATATAGTCGGCAAAAGCAGCAGCCTCCAGATTATTATCGCTAACAAGTACGCCTCTTTCTTTTAAAGAATGGAGGGTTGCAATATTTCTTTTAGTGATTAAAAGCTGATTTGGTTGAATAAATCCACTGTTTATCAGACCTTCTGCAATGGCCGAACCAAGATTTCCGCCCCCAATGATGGCAATTTTTTTAGACATTTTTTCTTTTAATTAATGATATTAATAAAAATCTTTTAGTGGCTTTGAACGAAGGTCTTTGAGCACTTGGACTTCAATTTTATCATTTATAATTTCATAAATAAGCATAGATTGAAATACTTTGAAAGAGATTCTCCGTTTATTATTTTTAAGATTGAAATAAGCAAAGGGATTTATTTTTAATCTAATGAGCGTTTCATCATAATCCTTCAAGAATTTTTCTCCTAACCCATCATTTATCTTTTCATAAAATATAACCATTTCACTTAATTGATACAATGCCTTCGATGTGACAATTAATGTGAACACTATATTCTGTTTTTTCTGAACATTTCTAAATGTTCGTAAGCTATTTTCATTGTTTCTTCGTGTGTAAAGCCTTTATCTTCCCCACTTCTCAATCGTCTACTTGCTTCATCTGCTTCATCTAGCCATTCTTGTGGCACTTCAAAATCTTCCATTTGTTGGGTATGATAAATGGCTTCAGATTCATTGACAATATTTGTGGCATCAATTGAATTAAAGTATTCGGGTTTCTTCTTAGCTTCAAATTCGTTAATCATTGAAATTATCTGATTCAATATTTCTATATCATCTGTTTCCTCAATAAACTTAATAATCTTTCTCTTCTTTAATTCTAGCTCACTCATAACAAATAATTTTTAATCAAATCTACCAAATCTTTCCTTCAGCCAGATAGTTTCTTACATAATCATCCACGCCTTCTTCAAGCGTATAAAAAGCATCGATGTAACCAGCAGCTTTCAGCTTTTGCATATTTGCCTCTGTGAAGTATTGATACTTATCTCGGATGTCTATCGGCATATCCACGAAAGAAATGTTAGGTTCCAAGTCTAATCCCCTAAAAGTAGACGAAGCTAAGTCGTAGAAACTACGGGCACTACCAGTTCCTAAGTTATATAAGCCCGAAGGAATCTGTTGGTTTTGCATCATCCAATAAATAACCTTTACCAAGTCTTTTACATAAACAAAGTCACGCAATTGTTCGCCATCTTTGAAGTCGGGGCGATGACTTCTGAAGAGTTTTACCAAACCATCTTTCTTTATCTGATTGAAAGAATGCCAAATTACACTAGCCATTCTTCCTTTGTGATATTCGTTGGGGCCGTAGATATTAAAGAACTTAAGACCCGCCCAAAATGGAGGGGTTTCGGTTTGCTTTAATGCCCACTTGTCAAACTCATTCTTACTAATGCCATAAGGATTGAGTGGTTTTAGATCCTCAACTATCTCGTGATTGTCATCATAACCCAATTCCCCACTTCCATAAGTTGCTGCAGAAGATGCATAGATTAAGGGGATATTCTTTTCAGTACAATAGTTCCAAACGTTTTTAGAATAAACCACATTCAACGCTTCGTGGATAGAATAATCGAACTCGGTAGTGTCGGTTCTTGCACCTAAGTGTACAAATACTTCAATTTTCGGTTCATTTCTTTCCAACCATTCAAACAAACTCTGACGCTCCACTATTGCTTCATATTGTTTGCTTTCCCAGTTTACACGCTTTGTTTCTATACCAAAATCATCAACCAAAATAAGATTGGTAAAGCCTTGTTCATTTAGATATTGAACCATGCAGGAGCCAATGAAACCAGCTGCACCAGTTACTACTGTAAACTTATTTGTTGTATTAATTGTGCTTATTTCAGACATAACAATTATTAAATTTATTATTGAATGTATTTTGGGGGTCTTACATGTTTCAAAGACATCTGTGCATAATAAGGGTGTTCGGGGTTAACAATTAACTCTTGTCTTAATGGATCTATCAGAACATCCATGTTTTCCAAAGGAATTGAGCCTAATAATATTTCATTATCACCCGAAAGAACCATTGCCTCACAAAGAGTCCGGCGATTTTTAAACTTCAATTCAATAGGTCCAACTACTTTGTACTCTCTTATTTCTCCATTGGCATTAACTCCCTTTCGCAGCTCTAACACAGGCAATTGCAGTTGTTCCTGCACACTTTCATTAATACAAAGCATATATGCACCCGTATCTACCAATGCATTAACACGCATGCGCTTGATTTCTTCCTCCCCAATGTAATGCCTTCGTGCTAATTCAATATCACCTGCATTTATCAATTCTAATTCTGCGTAAATTAATCCCATAATATTTATTTTTTACTTGCCGTTAAGATACTTTATTCTCTACTTCAGAAAGTTTTCAATTGCTGTATCATACATCTCCTTCCAATCAGTAATACTTCCCCAATCTGTACCTTTTACATAGATTGAAGAAGTAACAGTTCCTAATTCAAAAAATGTTTGTCCAGCAGCAACCAATTTATCCTTTAATGTAGCCAACTTCTCTTTCGATACACTCACTACTATCCTCCCTTGTGCTTCACCCAACCAAAAAGCATCTTGTCTGATAGTTGTTGATTGATCAGAAACAGTAAAGCCTAATCCCTTTTGGAAACTACATTCTAATAGCGTAATAATCAAGCCGCCTTCACTGATGTCGTGCGCAGATTCAACCAATTTATCTTTAATAATTCCTGCCACAACCTGCTGCATGGCAAACTCTTCTTCTAAATCAAAATAAGGTGCAGGGGAATATTCTGTACTCTTTAGTTTATGCAGGTATTCCGAAGAACCTATGTCATTCTGCTGTTTACCAATTAATACAATCACATCACCTTCTTTCTTGAAATACATGGTCATCTTCTGATTTACATCATCCAACAAACCAACCATTCCAATAGTAGGGGTAGGATATACCGGACCATCTGGATTTTGGTTGTAGAAGCTCACATTACCACCTGTTACAGGTGTGTTGAAACGTCTGCAAGCATCTCCCATACCTGTAACCGCTTTCACAAACTGATAATATACCTCTGGATCGTAAGGATTACCAAAGTTGAGACAGTTAGTTACGCCCAAAGGCTCACCACCGCTACAAACGATGTTACGAGCAGCTTCTGCAACGGCAATCATTCCACCTTTATGAGGGTCAGCAAATACATATTTACTGTTACAATCTACTGTCATTGCCAACGCCTTACCTGTGCCCTTTGCCAACACGATAGACGCGTCGCTTGGTTCGTTGGTGCTCATGTTTGCTGCTCCAACCATACTATCATATTGGGTATAAATCCAACGTTTGGAGGCAATATTTGGCAACTTTACCAACTGCTCGGCAGCAGCTTTTAGGTCTGCATTATCTTTTAGGTCTGCAATGGATTCCAAATTGAAAGCTGCTATCTTATCCAAGTATTTTGGAGCCGTATATTCCCTGGTATATTGTGGGGCTCCGCCTCCCAATACCAATTCCTCGGCAGGAAGGGTTGCTTCCAATTCACCGTGCATATAAAATTTCAATAAGCCATCGGTAGTTACTTCACCAATATTGCTGGCACTCAAATCCCACTTTTCAAACACCGCAATTACTTCTGCTTCCTTTCCTTTTTCAACCACCATCAACATTCTTTCCTGACTTTCGCTCAATAATAACTCCCAAGCCTTCATATCTTTTTGGCGAGTAGGTACTTTATCCAGATCAATCCTCATACCAACGCCACCTTTAGCACTCATTTCTGCCGTACTACAAATAATTCCTGCCGCACCCATATCCTGCATACCTACCACTGCACCTGTTTCTAATACCTCAAGACAAGCTTCCAACAATTTCTTCTCTTGAAAAGGATCTCCAACTTGTACGGCTGGCAATTCCTGCACACTATCCTTTGTAATGTCGGCACTAGCAAAGCTTGCCCCACCAATACCGTCTTTTCCGGTGGCACTACCAACAAAGAATACAGGGTTTCCTTCGCCCAAGGCAATCGCACTCACAGTTTTACCTATTTCTACAATACCAACGCTCATTGCATTTACCAAAGGATTGGTATGATAACATTCCTCAAAATAAACTTCACCACCAACTGTAGGAACGCCAAAACAGTTGCCATAATGACCAATGCCATGTACCACACCA
>CAISCV010000263.1 GCA_903883945.1 uncultured Chitinophagaceae bacterium
CTTTGTACCTGGATGTGAGCATGATAGCAAGGCTTTGGAACAGATACCATTTAACCTCCCTCCTGAAAGTAATGTTTATGGGGATAGTGCATACACCAACTATGAAATAGAGGACTTAATGAGAGAAACAGAATTAATCAGTTTGCATATTCAGCGTAAGGCAAACTCAAAAAGAAAGGATAGTCAGTCGGCTTCATTTATAAAGTTGAAAATGAGAAAACAAATTGAATCTAGCATCAGTGAAATAAAGGCATTATTCCTGAGAACAATACCTGCGGTTACTCTAAAAGGATTCTTATTAAAAATTGTATTGTTCTTATTTGCAATACAACTAAAGAAAATTAACTAGCAACTTGAATTAATTATACAATTATAGAGACATTGATACAATTTTATTCCATATCCTTACTACTTTTCTGATTAAGTAGCTATATACATTCAAAAGGTTGGGGGGGAGATACGCATATCAATGCGTTTTAAAACCAAAAATAGGATACAAACCTGTTCATGCCCCAGTTAGAATCCACTGTTAGGACACATCTTTTCAATAGTGTTTTATAATTTATTAGAGCAATTTTGTTTGATACAATTTATCAGATAATAGCATTTCAATAACATAAAAACACCCCAATCTTCATCCAATCGGCAAACCCATTCGCAATTCTCCTCCTCGGGAGGAGGTAGGAGGTGGGTCTAAAACTAATAAATGGCAATGAAAAAAGATGTAAGCAAATACCTTCAAAAGATATACTTTGTTTTGCCCCGATCCTTTAGGTCGGGGGGATAAGAGAATCATTTAATTATTGGCTTCAGCCAAATAAATAAAGTAAACCGCCTATATCACAAATTGCTAACGCAAAAGGGCAATAAATACATTATCCAATACAGTAAACCAGTTTTAGTTGCCATCCACCCAATGGTATTGGGTAGCATTCAAAATCAATTCGATGGTATTGCTGCAGTTTGTTTTCTTAAGCATATTCTTTCTATGACCATCCACCGTAAGCTTACTGATAAAAAGGATAGCGCCTATTTCTTTACTAGTGAGTCCTTTTACCAGTTGCTCCAACACCTTTAGCTCCATCTTGGTGAAATTGCTTTTAGTTACTTCATAACTCACAAGCCCTTTACAAACATCATGAAAACTAGGTTCGCCTTCGAGCCCGATAAAAGAAAGGGTAGAACCATTGGTCTTTTTTAGATGGGTAATATCGGTATGCACTCCCATAGACCGTATGATGGCGCCTTCTTGATTGGTATGAATGGTTACATTTTGTTGCAATATCCGCACATAAGAACCATCTGGTTTGCGAACACGGTAGTCGTAGCTGGTTTTATATTTCATCACCTTCTCTACCCCCATTTCGGTAAAGAACTTATTCACTCTTTCTTCGAAATCAACAAAATAGGGTAAATCTTCAGGATGAATATGGCTAAGGAGGTAGTCTATAGTAAAATCATCGGTAGAGGCAATACCCAATACCTTTTTCACCCCTTCGCTCACAAATTCCATTTCTACCCCACCCACATGAAAGATGTAATAATAAAAATCCCCCACATGAAAGATGTCTATCAAGCGCTTATGGATTTCTATCTCAAAAGTAGGATTATCGATTGCGGTATGTTTACTTACTTCGTACCAGGACTTTTTCACTTCGTCGAACTTAATCACAGACATCAGATTCGGGGTTTAGACACCAAATATAAAGGAAACTATTAATAACCCCCTACAAGTAAGTGATTCCAATAAAAAATCACCGATATGTAGGGGGTGTTTGTGGATGATTTGTAGATAAGAGCTCAAAATCACCTATTAGTAGGTATATTTTCTTCAAACAATAGTATTTTCTTTGCAGGGTATTAACAAAAAGTCTGGCAACACTTTGTTAAAAGTAGCTGCGGAAAGCCATCACCGGTTATTGAAGGCAAACAAAACTATACACTTAATGAATCGTTTACTACACCGTTTCGCAAAGACAGTTTCTATTTTAATTATTGTTTTAGTTTTTTTGGTTGGTAGTGTGAGAGCACAAGCACCTAATATTAGCTATGCAAGTGGGACAAAGAATTTAGTGGTAGGTACACAAATGGATAGTTTAATTCCAACAAATACAGGGGGCTCACTCAATTATGGGTTGGTTACAACTTTGGCAGGAAGTATTACTTCTGGTTCTACAGATGGAACAGGTGTATTGGCAAGTTTTTATAATCCAGAAGGAGAAGTTGTTGATGCAAATGGCGATTTGTATGTAGTGGATAGCAAAAATAATAAAATAAGAAAAATTACTGCTACAGGTGTGGTTACAACGTTTGCAGGAAGTGGTGCGGCTGGTAGCGCAAATGGAACGGGTATTGCTGCTACTTTTAACAATCCTCGTGGTATTGCAATAGACGCAAGTGGCAACATATATGTAGCAGATTCAAAGAATAATCAAATTCGTAAGATTAGCTCATCAGGTGATGTAACTACTTTGGCAGGAAGTGGGAGTGCAGGAAGTGTTGATGCAACTGGTACACTCGCTAGCTTCAATAATCCTTTAGCCCTTGCTGTGGATGCGGCCAACAATGTTTATGTTGCCGACCTTGGAAACAATAAAATACGAAAAATAAATTCATCAGGAGTAGTTACGACTTTTGCAGGCAACGGTAACTATGATTACATAGAAGGGCCAAGTAGTACAGCAAGTTTTAATAAACCTAGGGGAGTTGCTGTAGATGGGGCTGGAAATGTGTATGTGGCAGATGCAAATAATGGTGCTATACGTAAGATAAATGCAATATCAGGTGTTGTAAGTACTTATGGTAGTCAATATTCAGTTGGAACCCCAATTGGGCTAGTGATGGATGCAAGTGGTAACTTATATGTGTCAGGAACTTATGCAATTTACAAAATTAAACCTAGCCCCTCTTTCGAAGTTACTACTCTTGACACATCTATACATTCTGCTACAGGACTAGCTGTAAATAATGCAGGTAGTATCCTTTATGTTGCCAACAAATTTTACAATACAATTAAAAAAGTAGAAATAATTGGAGAATATAGTATTACTCCTTCATTGCCATCTGGATTAACATTTGATACTAAAACTGGTGTTATCACGGGAACTCCAACAGTTAAATCAACTGCAACAAATTACACAGTAAACGTAAGTAATGCAGCCGGAAGCAGCTCAGCTATTATTTCAATAGCCACGGTTGCTTTACAACCAACAATTAGTTCCATTTCTATTAACACGGGAAGTACAGGTGACGTAATGCAAATTAATGGGAAACATTTTACGACCCTAAAAAGTGTATCCTTTGGTGGCTCAGCTGCCTATTCCTTTATACTAGATGATGATAGCACTATTACTGCAGTAATCAATACGGGTTCAAGTGGAAATGTTAGTATAACTACAGATGGTGGCACAGCTTCGTTAGCTGGGTTTACCTATGTGACACTTCCAAATTATACTTGGACTGGTTTGCACGATAGCGATTGGAATAATGCGGACAACTGGAGTAATAATGTACTGCCCAATAGCTCAAAATCTATTACTGTCGGAGATACTAAATCTCGCTTTCCATATCTTACTACAAATTTAACTATTGGAGTTATGGATTTGGATGGAATAATATTTTTAAATGGTAATACCCTAACGCTTACAGGTGCTGTTAGCGGAACTGGTCACTTTAATACTGATATAAATAGCTCTATAATTGTAAATGGAACAGTAGGGGATTTAATTTTTTATGGTCAGTCTTACATTAAAGATTTAACTTTTGCTAATGGTAGTGCTAGTTTAGGTGGCGATGGACTTATACTAACGGGTGTATTTAAACTTACTGGGGGTACATTAAATACAAATGGCAAATTACTTCTAGACAATTCAAGTCATGCAATTGTTTATTATCCTATAACAGGGACAATAAATGGGAATGTAGGTGTTTATAATGTTGTAGGACTAAGTGGTAAAAATTTTGCAGCCTTCAGAGATTTGGGTGTTGCAGTAACGGGGGCGACAGTAAATGATTTAAATAATAATCTAAATATTGGTGCATATAGTTATTCGAATGGCAGTTGGTCTTCCCTACTTTCTTCTGGTACATCATTGGTTCCTGGTAGCGGTTATAGGGCGCAATTCGAGGCAGGAGTTACAGGGTTTTCAACAGGCGGCACATTAGTAACAACAAGTGTGAGTCCTGCTATTACTCAAGGTGCAAATGCTTATAGCTTTGTGGCAAACCCTTATATTGGTCAATTAGATTTTACTAAATTAACAACAAGTAATTTGCAGGCAGGTTTCTGGTACTTGGATCCAACTTACTTGTCCTCAGATGGATATCAAGGCTATGTTTATTATGGTACACTCACAGGAGCGTCTAATTCCTATAGTGGTGGACTTTCTCTTACAAAGTATATTCAGCCAAGCCAAGGGTTCTTTGTACAAAACCAAAATAATTCATCCACTTCATCTTTAACTTTTTCCACAAGTGCAATAGACAACACACTACAACAAAACTATGTTTTTGGCACTCAGGCTTTAAATAAGATTGCAACAGGGTTGTTTATAAACGGTAAAAATGTAGATGGGGCAGTAGTTGTTTTTAATAGCGTTTTCGCTGATGGGTTGGATAAAAACGATGCTGCCAAATTCAGTAATCGTGGGGAGAACCTTACGTTCTCGGTTGCAGGTAAAGATTATTGTACCAACGCATGGAGTATGCCAACTGCAACAGACGAATTGCCTATGCACCTCTATAACTTAAAAGCAAGCACGGCGTACACCCTTAAACTAGACGCTAGTCAGTTTGTAGGTAATGGTTTGGAGGCTTACCTACAAGATAAGGTAACCAACACCAAGACCTTGCTTGTTGGGGCAAATAACGAAGTTACATTTACAACGGGTACCGATGCGGCTACTTTTGCTAACCGTTACAGCATTGTGTTCGGGGCGAGTGCTTTACCAGTTAGGAACATCAGCCTTACTGCTTCTGCTTTGCACAATAGTCAGGTAGCAGTTAAATGGAGTACCATTGGTGAAAGCAACATTGCTAGCTACAAAATAGAACGTTCTACCAATGGCACTAGCTATACGGAGTTAGCTACTGTAAGCCCTTCTACATCTCACAGCTATAGCTATATAGATGCCACCCCTTCAGGGGCAGGGGTATATTTCCGCATTAAAGTAATAGATAATACAGGTACTGTTAGCTATAGCAACATTGTATTTGTGTCAACCGTTTACCGTCAACCGTTGACTGTGTATCCAAATCCAGTTACAGGCAGAAGTTTCAACATAGGGCTTGGAAATACGGGTAAGTACACGGTTAATGTTGTGAACCAGTTGGGGCAAAAGGTATATAGCACCGTTGTTAATCATACGAATGGTAATCTGGAAACAGTAGCTATGGCAAAACAATTGGCTGCGGGCAACTACCACCTAACAGTTGTTGGTGAAGATGGTAAAACAAACACAACCACATTAACTATCAAATAAATAATCAGTAAACTTTCCGAAGGCTTTTAGCTTTCGGGAGTTTTCAATTACCAATTAAAGCAACATACAATGAAGAACATATTCAACAAAAGCAAAAAAGCAATAGCAGTAGCTAGTATAGGTATGGCTGCTACCATGGCAACGGTGTCTGCAAATGCCCAAGGAACTCCTGCAGGCCCCGGTACTAGTGGCAGTGGTGTAAAAGCCAATGGACAAGCTGCCTCTTCGGGTACAGGGGCACCTATAGATGGCGGTGCTTCCTTACTGATTGTTGCAACGGTAGCATATACCGGCAGGAAACTGGCAAAGATGAAGGGAGAAGCAAAGAAGTAACATCAATAATGGTAATAGTGGTTTGAAGCGTAATAATATTTGATCATTTTTATTAAAGTTGTCAAATCTTATCTAAACCAAAGCCTGGTATACAATATAGTGCAGTTCTACGTGGGGTGGGGCTGCACTTTTTGTTTATATGCGCTGTTTTAATAAGGGTATGTTTGTAGAAATAGTAGATGATGACAGACCTTGAATTGAATGAAAAGTTTGCTGCATTAGCAGCCGCTCAAACGAACACAGAAGCGCAATTTGCAAGAACAGAAGCGCAAATAATAAGAACAGAAGCGCAAATGTCTAAAACAGATGCAACACTCGAACGTATGGGCATACATCTGGGTGGCATTACCAATAGGAAGGGCAGCATAACAGAGGAGTATTTTTATAATGCACTAAAAGACAAACCTATCCTCGGGGGGGTAACCTATGACATAGTTGACCGAAATATAAAAGCGAACTTTTCTAAAGTGAGAGATGAGTTTGATATAGTATTATACAATGGCGATTCGATTGCGTTGATTGAATGTAAGACTAAAGCACATGAAAACGACCTGATGAAGCTGGTTGAAAAGAAAGCATCTAATTTTAAGGAACTGTTCCCCTACTATAAGCATTATAAGATATATCTGGGGCTTGCTAGCTTTTGTTTTTATGATGAGTTGGAAATATTGGCAAAAAAACATGGGGTAGCTATCTTAAAACAAAAAGGTGAGGTATTGGAAATAGAAGCAGATAATTTGAAAGTGTATTGATACTTATTAATGCGAATAAAGGGTTGAAAATAATGTAAAGAAGTACCGTTAGGTACTAAATATTGGTAGAAAATTAGGCAGTAAGTTTAGCTAAAGTCCCTTTGGGGACGATATATTGGTTAATAATTAGGATAATTGTTACTACTCAGGGGTATGTAACCACTAAGAGCACTATGGTTTTCACCAAGAACACAAGGATTGAAGGTTATTGTTTTTGTAGAATTACTAATTGGATTCTTTAAACCTTTGTGTCCTTTGTTTTTTCCTTGTGAACTTAGTGGTTAAGCTCCTGAGTAGTAACGGATAATTAAGCAGCCCAATCTATTGATAAGGATTAAATATCGTACCTACGGCACTATATTTCGCTCGTTTTTCGGGTTACTATCAATATTTAGTACCTAACGGTACTTTCAACCCTTTATTCGAATTAATAATTAATCGATAATGTGCAGCAGCTACCTAGTAGTGTACTTGTTGCACATTTTTGTTTAGAGAAGTTACGTAACAGCAATTAACCCATTATAATTCCTACAACCGGTTTAACAGTTTGGCCAACAAGGTTGTTTTATGGATGCCTAATTTCCCAAAAGCACTCTTCTTATGCGATTTCACCGTCTCGGGCGATAAGTAATGTTTGGCAGCTATCTCCTTAATCCCCAACCCATCGTTTAATTCTTTAATCGTATTGGTTTCGCTATCAGTTAAATGATATGTTTTTTTCAGTGGTTCATACAAGAGCTCATAGATGTCATTTTTAGTAGGGAATATCTTCTCTCCACCCATTATCTGGTCTAGTTGTGCCAGAATTATTTGTTCGTCAGCCGATTTGCATACGATACCTTCCGCACCTATTTCTTTGGCTTTTTCTACAAGCCATTCATCTGCAAAAGAGGTAACAAGTACCAGTTTGGCTTTACATCTTTTCTTTAAGTCTTCAACTGCTTCAAGGCCATTTAGCAGGGGCATTCTATAGTCTATCAAAATCAAATCTGCTTTACATTTATGGGTGATAGCTACCAACTCATTGCCATTGGTAGCAGTGGCGACTACTTTGTATTTTTTGGTGGAGGTTAGCATCAACTCCAATCCCTTTAGTACCATTGGATGGTCGTCGGCAATAATTGTTTTAATCATTGTTAGTACATTTTTAGGTGTTATGATACTTTGTAGGGATGATAATGGTAATGTGCGTACCGTTGCCTTTGTCAGAAACAATTTCAAATGTCCCCTTCATTGCTTCTGTCCGTGCCCGCATGGTATATAGGCCAAGCCCCTTATCAATATTGTCAGTTTCAAAACCCTTTCCGTTATCGGTAACGGTCAGTGTAATATTACGCCCAATTTGTAGGTTGATTGAGGCTTCTGTTGCGCCTGCATGTTTTACAATATTGTTGATAGCTTCTAGCATAATCCTAAAAATAGCAATATTAGCAATACTAGACAAGGTTTCGGGATTTCCATTATGTTCAAAGCTAAATTTAATGTTGCTGCTTGAGTTCAGCAATATTATACGATTGTTAATCAAAGCAATCAACCCCTTCTCTTCCATATTAATTTGAGCAAGGGTATGGGTTATCTGTCTGATACTCACAGACATCTCCTCTATAAAAGTCTTTATCTCTGTTACAATAGCTTCATTTATTGGATAACCTTGGGACTCATTTATTCTTGACATTCTATTGGTAAGCATTTTGAGGCCTATGAAATCATTGCCCAGCTGATCGTGTAAATCTTCGGAGATCTTTGTACGTTCCATTTCCTGCGCTTGCATAATAGACTGACTTACGTTCTTTTCTATTTCTAATTTCTCTACTGCAAGCTTCTTTACATTGATGTTTAAAAAGCGATACCGATACGAGAAAAACAAGGTTTGAAACAGCAACTCCGCGGCTAAGCCTACCATTAAATTGCCGGGCTCAATATGAAATATCTTGAATCGGAAATAGCCATTCAGCACAAAACTAATAAAGCCTAATAGAATGGGTAATGCAGAGAGTAGGTAGAAAAGATGTATTATGTTCTTTTTAACGCAACCAGCCAATATAAACACGATAAAGATGATATAAGAGGAGAGTGTGAGGATGGTTGCGAGGTTGCGTGATAGTAATACCAATGGATGGCTAGTATCAGATAGTAATAGCGGGAGTATAAACAAGGCTATTAAAGTCAAAACAAAATATTTCAGCCATTGCAGCAGGCGATAAGTCTTATAAAAGGTTAGCTTCAAGTCGGTAAATTGCTCAAACACTAGGATAGCAAAGAAAATAGATAATGCCAGGAACGTATTTTTGGGTATTAATACCACCAATTGATGCAACCAACCGGGTAGCAGCATGGCCTCGTATAACAACTCTAAGATGTTGAAAATACTTATGGATAGTATATAAAAGAATTGAAACAGGTAAAGGTAGCTTTTAGTAAAAGCCCAAACCAATAGGTTGAATAACAACGCAAAAAGGAAGAATCCAAAATACCGGCCTACCAATACACTGTATTCCATTTCATACTGTAAGAGGTCTTCGGGGGTCGTAACATCTGTTGGGATGTACATCTGATTGGCAGTAGTAATCTGGCATCTGGCAAGTAGTTTTACCGTTTGCCCCTTGGGCAATAGTACCTTGAAGCTAACACATCTTACCCCTAAGCCTCTTTTTTCGGTGGGTGTTGCGGTGCTATAGCTAGCAATCAAGTAGGGGTGTTCGGAATTGGTGATATTGTAGACCGAAAATAGAAGGCCATCTTCATAAAAGTTCCAGGTAATGGGGAAATCGATGGTGGTATCATTTTTAATATCTAAAGCAATCCAATAGGGGTTGGGGGTTAAAGGTTCGTTCAATACAACATCGCTCGTGTTCTTTTTAAATTGATTAAATTGATTGCTCTCCAACGATTTTAGTACAGTAGAAAGCGTTCCATTTGATTCGCCTTTTAGGAATACATAATATTTACGCAAGTCGGGGTCATAAACGCCCGGTTTCATCCGTAGCGTATCTGGTGTTGTAGCAAAGCTACGCAAGGCAAAAAAGGTTAGCAGACAACAAAATATAAGTACACCGGGTATTGTTCTCCTTAGCATTGTTCAGTCTTTTTGGCTATAATAAATACAATAAACTTAACGTTTGATGATTTTATATTATTAAATGATGATTTTAACTACTAAATCTTGTTTTGTGAAGATATAGTTATTTGGTATTAAAAAATCACCCTTTTGGGGGATATTTTGTAATGGTTTTTGACGGATTTTTGCATTTCAATCTGAGTGGCTTAATTGCATTGGTTTGTTTCGTTGATAGTGAAGTTAAGTTGAACTTTGAGTTCCGATGACACAAGTGAAAGTTCAGTTAGCGAATGAAGTGTTCTCTGTAAGAATCGTAGTCGGGTTATTTAGAACAGCATCTAAAAACTACATTAAAAATTATCCAAACCAAAGCCAAGTATACAATATAGTGCAGTCACTACGTGGGGTGGGGCTGCACTTATTTTATTTAAATTACTAGTATATCTAGATGAAGGTTGTCATTAAAATAGATAAAGATGCTAATTACCACAAACAATTAACCATTAATCACTAACCAATAACAACTTTTAATCAAAACTTTGGTTGGCACTAGCTGCCAATTTCTGTAATCGTTCAAACTGGGCAGGGTCTACATCATTATAAAAGTAATATACAGGGTCTACAGGTTGCCCGTTTCTATGAACTTCATAGTGGCAGTGGGGACCTGTGCTTTTTCCGGTGCTCCCAACATATCCAATTACATCGCCTCTTTTTACTTTATTTCCACTCCTAGATTTTACGCGAACCATGTGGCCATACAAAGTTTCATATCCAAAGCCATGATTAATAATTACGTGGTTGCCAAAACCACTGTTGTCAAAACCAGCCATTTTTACCGTTCCATCTGCCGTAGCATAAATAGGAGTGCCTTGTGGAGCGGTAAAGTCTAATCCTGCATGAAACTTACGTACCTTATATACAGGGTCTATCCGGTAACCAAATCCACTGGCAACTCTGCTTAAATCTTTATTACTAACTGGTTGAATTGCAGGGATTGCCAATAATAATTTCTCTTTATTCTTGACCATGCCCGCTATCTCATTGTAACTTTTATTCATAAAAGCTGCTCGAAGGGAAAGGTTGTTCAGTTGATTCTTGAGGCCTGCTATCAATTGGGTCTCACTTAATCCTTGTACTAATTGCACTTCCTTACTTTTTTCCATCGTCTTTACCCGAACACTATCTGGAATTGGGGTGGATTCGAAAATGGCTCGATACACTGTATTGTCTCTGTTTTCCAATTCGTCCATCTGGTCTTTTAACTGTGTTGCCCGATCTTGCAACACCACATAATCGTCCTTAAGGGCTTTGTTTTGTTCCATCAATATTTTCTCATTTGCAGAGGGGAAATAACGGTAGATGATGTTTACACAGATAAAAGCGGTCACTAAGGAGGCTGCTACAAACCCAAATATCTGAAGCATCCGCACCCTGAAAGGTGTCTCCATCTTCTCGAATCGCAGTGTATTGGTGTTGTAGAAATATTTAATCTTCTTCATAAATGAGTTTATATAAAGTTTCAGGGTTCAAGTTGCTGGTCAGCAGTACTCGGTCGCTTGCAATTTGCGACTTCTAGCATGTAACCTTTAACTTGTAACTAGTAACTTTAAACCTGTATCCTGTAACTTGTGCCCAACTTTAGCCTCATACAATTAACTTCGCCGCGCTCAAAGATAAATTTTTCAGTTATTACTTATCATATTTAATAAATAGGTTGCAAAAATGACAAGCGCAGAAATACGTCAACAGTACTTAGACTTCTTTAAAAGCAAGCAACACCAGATAGTTCCTTCGGCTCCGATAGTGATTAAAAATGACCCTACCTTATTATTTACCAATGCAGGAATGAATCAGTTTAAAGACTTGTTTCTAGGTAATGGAAAGCCGGTGCATAACCGTATTGCCGATACACAAAAGTGTTTGCGTGTGAGTGGAAAGCACAATGATTTAGAAGAAGTGGGCGTTGATACGTACCACCATACTATGTTTGAAATGTTGGGCAACTGGAGCTTTGGCGATTATTTTAAGGTGGAAGCAATTGCCTGGAGTTGGGAATTGTTGACTGAAGTGTATAAGCTGGATAAAGACCGTTTGTATGTAACTATTTTTCAGGGAGATGAGAAAGAGGGATTACCCAAAGACCATGAGGCGTACGATGAATGGAAGAAGGTAATAGCAGAAGACAGGATATTGTTGGGAAATAAGAAAGATAACTTCTGGGAGATGGGCGATACCGGCCCTTGTGGACCCTGTACCGAAATACACGTGGATTGCCGCCCCGATGAAGAAAGGAAACTGGTTGATGGGGCTACATTGGTAAACAATGACCATCCGCAGGTGATAGAAATATGGAACAATGTGTTTATGCAATTCAACCGTTTAAAAGATGGTTCGTTGCAACCATTGCCTGCGCAACACGTGGATACCGGAATGGGCTTTGAGCGTTTGGTACGTGTGATTCAACGCAAGACATCTAACTACGATACCGATGTTTTTACTGGAACTATTTCCGTGATAGAGCAGATTACTGGTAAACAATACGACTTTGGCGATACCAAACAAGCCATTGCTTTCAGGGTATTGGCAGATCATATCCGTGCCATTGCCTTTACGATTGCCGATGGACAATTGCCTAGTAACAATGGGGCGGGTTATGTTATCCGTCGTATTCTTCGCCGTGCAGTGCGATATTATTATTCATATCTGGATTATAAGCAACCCTTATTGTTTCAATTGATGCCAACCTTGGCAAAGCAGTTTGAAACGGTGTTTCCTGAATTGACAAGTCAGTTAGACTTTGTAACGAAGGTGGTGAAGGAAGAGGAAGATGCGTTTTTAAGAACATTGGCTAATGGGATAACAAAATTTAATAACTATATTAAATTTAGAGATGAATATCCTGATGCAACTAATGTGTTTCATTCTGAATTTACAAAAGATTACAAACCTCCTTTTAATTCAATCGATGGGAAACTTGTGTACGTACAAAATGAAAGTTACAATATCAAACCAAAAACAATTACTGGAGAATTTGCGTTTGAATTAAATGATACATATGGGTTTCCCATTGACCTAACTCAATTAATGGCAAGTGAAATTGGTTGGGAAGTTGATATTGAAGAGTTCGAATTAGAATTAAAAAAACAAAAAGCCAGAAGTCGTGCCGCTGCTGTTGTAGATACAGAAGATTGGGTGAATCTGCAAGAAAACGCGACGTCTAAGTTTGTGGGTTATAATAGTTTAGATGCCGTAACTAGTGTTATCAAATATAGAAAGGTAAAGGCAAAGGGTAAGGAAGGCTATCAACTTGTATTGGCAGAAACGCCTTTCTATGCAGAAAGTGGGGGACAGGTGGGTGATAAAGGCACACTAAACTTTGATGGTGAACACATTGTAGTGAATGATACCAAAAAGGAAAATAACCTCACCATACATTTTACAGAAGTATTGCCCGAACAGATTGATGCACCCGTTGTGGCAAAGGTGTACACGCATTTGAGGGCTGCTACCTCGATTCATCATAGTGCCACGCACTTGTTGCACGCGGCACTCAGGCAAGTGTTGGGTACACACGTGGCACAAAAAGGTAGCTTGGTAAATGAAGAACAATTGCGTTTTGACTTCTCTCATTTCAGCAAGGTAACCGATGAGGAAATTGCAGAAATAGAAGCTATCGTAAACGAAAAGATTAGGGAGAATGTACCCGTTGTTATCAAAGAAATGAATAAGGATGAAGCCGTTAAGCTAGGAGCGATGGCTTTGTTTGGAGAGAAATATGGTGATGTAGTTAGGGTGGTAATTATGGATGCTGCCTATTCGATAGAACTATGTGGAGGAACGCACGTTGGCTATACTGGTCAGCTTGGTTTCTTTAAGATAAAGCATGAGACAGCCGTTGCTGCGGGCGTTCGCCGTATAGAAGCAGTTAGTGGAAGTGTGGCAGAAGCATTAGCCAAAGAAGAATCTACTACGCTGGATTCATTGCGTAGCACCTTAAAAAATCCTAAGGATATTATTAAGGCGGTTGATAGTTTGTTGGCTGATAACAGTGAACTACGTAAGAGGATAGAAAGTCTGGAAGCCAAACAACTGGCAGTAGTTGCAAAGGAATTAGCGCAAACTGTGGAGACTATTAATGGCGTCTCTTTTATTGGTAGCCATGTAGAGGTAAGCAATGGCGATGCATTGAAGAAGCTTTGCATTGATTTGAAAACTTCTTTGAAAGGCTTTGTAATTGTATTGACTGCTACTGTGGAAGGTAAAGCTTTTGTAGCAGTTTCAATTGATGAAACTATTAATGCTTCCAAAGGATTGGATGCACAAAAGATAATAAAGGAAGTTGTTGCTCCACTCATTAAGGGGGGAGGTGGTGGTCAGAAATTATTGGCTACAGCCGGTGGACAAGATGCTAGTAACTTAGGGGTAGTGATAGAAAAGGTGAAAGGATTGTTGTAAAATTGACGCTATATTTTTGATTGGTTATATTATTTTTTAAAGTGTCCATCTGCTTTCGGAGATGGACACTTTGTTTTGGTAGGACTTCAATTTACAGCTGTTATAAAGCAGCGGTCAAACCCGTTAACCACAACGATTTTAGGATTTCATTCAGTCCATTCATTTTTTTCCTACTTTTATCAACTATTAAAGGAATTATCTATGTCAATTTTATCTAAAATACCCATCGTGCTATCTATGGCTACCCTACTTTCATTTACTAATGGCGATCCAAAGCCTACCCCTAAAAAGAGTTTGTTGCCCGTTAGTAATCCTTTCAGTAAAATAAGTAAATTACCTTATGGCGTGCCTGATTTTAGCAAAATAAAAGACTCCGACTATCAACCCGCTCTAGAAGAAGGCATCAGGCAGCAATTAGAAGAGGTAAAGCAAATTGCTGAAAATCCAGCAACACCAACTTTTGCCAATACATTAGTGGCATTAGAAAAAAGCGGACAGTTACTTTCACGTGTAAACAATGCCTTCGGTTTGGTTTCGGGTGCCAATACAAATCCTGTTTTACAACAACTGCAAGAAGATATTGCTCCTAAACTTACTGCATTAAATGATGCCATTTACCTAAACGGTAAGCTATATAAAAGGGTAGAGAAATTGTATTTGAATAAAGTAAATCTTGGTTTAGATAAAGAGTCTGCAAAATTATTGGCATATTATCACCAACAGTTTATAAAAGCAGGCGCAAAACTTTCTGATGCAGATAAAACAACCCTTAAAAAGTTGAACGAAGAAGAAGCTTCCTTGGGTGCAAAATTTGGAAACCAATTACTTTCTGCTGCAAAAGAAGGGGCATTAATTGTAAATGATTCTACAGAATTGGCAGGATTATCTCAAGAACAAAAAGATAATTATGCGCAAGGGGCTAAAGCAAAAAAGCTGGAGGGTAAATGGTTGATTCCTTTAAAGAATACCACACAACAACCTCCTTTATCATCTTTGTCTGTCCGTGCTACCAGACAAAAATTGTTTGAAGCCTCTTGGTCACGAGCCGAAAAGGGAGATAGTAACGATACACGAACTACTATTGTACGTATAGCCAACATAAGGGCACAAAAAGCTAAATTGTTAGGCTTTAAAAGTTATGCAGCTTGGAGTTTACAAGACCAGATGGCAGAAACCCCAGAAGCGGTAGAACAGTTTTTTGCTAAACTAGTGCCCTCAGCCATTGGGAAAGCAAAAGAAGAAGCCGCAGACATTCAGACCTTAATAAACAAACAAAACGGAGGGTTCGAGGTGCAGCCTTGGGATTGGGATTACTACTCGGAACAAGTAAGGAAAGAAAAATATAACCTCGATGAAAGTGAGATAACGCCCTACTTTCAATTGGATAAAGTGTTAGAGAAGGGGGTGTTTTATGCAGCAAATCAATTGTATGGATTAACGTTTAAAGAACGGCACGATATCCCAGTGTATCAATCGGATGTAAGGGTATTTGAAGTGTATGATAAAGACGGAAAACCATTTGCTTTGTTTTATGGCGACTATTACAAAAGAGATAATAAGAATGGAGGCGCCTGGATGAGTAATCTGGTAGGGCAATCTACTTTATTAAACAGTCAACCTGTTATTTATAATATCTGCAACTTCACCAAACCTGCTGCCGGGCAGCCTGCCTTAATTAGTTTTGACGATGTAACGACTATGTTTCATGAATTTGGGCATGGGTTGCATGGCTTATTTGCCTCTCAGAAATATCCTACTTTGTCGGGTACAAATGTTGCGAGAGATTATGTAGAGTTTCCTTCTCAGTTTAATGAGCATTGGGCATTGGATTCTAAAGTATTAAAACACTATGCAGTTCATTATAAGACTGGTGCAACTATTCCACAAGCGTTGGTAGATAAAATAAAGAAAGCGAATTCCTTTAATAAGGGATATAGCCAGACAGAAGTGTTAGCAGCCGCTTCACTCGATTTAAAATGGCATAACCTATCTTCCACTGACGAAGTAAAGGATGCAGATGTTTTTGAAAACAGCGCTTTAAAAAGCTTGGGATTCACGTTTGGGGCTGTACCCTCAAGGTATCGTTCTTCTTATTTTTTACATATATGGGGTAATGGATATGCGGCAGGTTACTATGCTTACGAATGGACTAAGATGTTGGAAGAAGATGCCTTCTCCTGGTTTGAAGAACATGGAGGGTTGACAAGAGAGAATGGACAACGATTTAGAGACTTAATATTATCTAAAGGGAATACGGAGGATTATAATACAATGTTTAAAACTTTTCGTGGTCATAAGCCCGATTTAAAACCAATGGAAAAAGATTTAGGCTTGCCCATCAAATAGCGATAAAAAGATAATTTAAAGGATGATTAACTATTATTAATATTCAGGTGTTTATCCGATAGCATGAAATGCCGTTTTAGGTAATATTCCTTTGCCACAGTTATACTGAAATAGAAAAATGTGAAGATGATAAATCTTCGATTATATACTATTTTATTATTACTGTGGCAATTTGTATTTATAGCCCTTTCCCCAGTTAAATATAATTTTATTTAATCGATCTCAATTTACTATGTATCCACTTTGTAATTGAAAATATTGATTATGACAAATTAAATAAAAAATGTTATTAAATACTACATTACAAAAAGGCAAAAAACAGCACAAAGAAATGTGGTGAGTATAAAAACTTATTACACTGAGGCATTTTTTTATTTATTAATCACTTAAAAAACATTTATGAAGAAAATTTACACAGCATTCCTTCTTGTTTTCGCATGTACATTAGGTAATTCACAAAAGGTTTACTTTAAACAAACTTTCGACAAGCCAACATTTGGGGGAACTACCACCTTCCTTACTTCCGGAGACTATTTTGGTCCTCCAACAGCTTCTATTTACAATCAAGTAGCGTCTAGCAGTAATTATTCTAGCCCTACTCCAGATAGTTCTCAGTTTACTTTCATTGGCACAGGTGCAGCTGGAGTAGATTCTATTGTTCCCGACGGAAATGGTGGTTATGCCATAGAATTAGAAAAAACATCTGGAAGCAGTAACTCTTGTACCCTTGAGCGTTCTATTTCTGTTTCTAAAGACGGTGTTCCTACTTTTTTAGTAATAAATTTTGATATTACACCAGGCGATTTCTCAGCATCAAAAGTTGCTAATTCCTTTTACTGTACAACGGGTGCCCTACAAGATACCTTAAGGTCAGAATCTACCTCTACAGGATTGGCTACCCGATTAGCTATTTCTCCAAATGGAGGTGCGACAAATATTTTTCGTCTAAGAGATCCAGGAACACCTGTTGCAATGGGAGTAGATTCTTTTACAACTGGATCAAAATATACGGTGGCCTTTATAGTTAATGGGGCATCAGATAGTACTCTTTATCATACATATTATTCACCTTCAGGTACATTAGATAGTGTAAAAGGTATGCATTGGGATGCCTGGATTACAACATCAGGCGGTGTTACTAAAAAACAACTTTCGTCTAGAGTAATGGCTAACCCAGCAAATCCTTTGCAAGGTTTTCGGTTCTTAGTTACCAATGGTCCTCAGGTTTCTTATATTATTGATAATGTAGTAATCACTGATGGACAAATTAGTACACTACCTATTAACTTGGCTAATTTTGATGCAGCTAAAATAAATACAACTAAAGCTGCTATAACTTGGACAGTAGCCAATGCAAACAATGTAAAACAATTTGAGGTAACTAAAAGCCTTGATGGTTCGACTTTCAAATCTATTGGTGTTGTTTCATTTTCAGGGATAAAGGCTTATTCATTTGTTGATAACAATCTAACCTTAGGAACTAGCTTCTACAGACTTTCTTCTATAGACAAAAACGGGTTGACGCATTACAGCAATGTAGTTACAGTATCAAATAAAGCAAGTGGTATTTCGGGTCTTTACTTAGCACCAAATATCATAAGTAATACGACCACTCTTAATATTAATGCTTCAAAACAAGATTTCTTAACTGTAAAAGTATTTGATATCAATGGGCGTACTGTTTTACAAAAAGGAATTAGCCTATCAGAAGGTAGCAACAAAGCTAATATAGACTTGAGTAATCTTAAAACGGGAAGTTATTTCTTAAAAACAATTTCTTCTGATGGAAGCATTCAGATAACTCGTTTTGAGAAATTATAAAATGCTTATTCTAAATATGGTTTCTGCGATTGGATTCATTCGGAATAATTAATTTAAAAGGCATCACAAGCACAAGCTTGTATGCCTTTTACCCATTCTAACTTAAAAAATTTGGTTATGAACAAATCATATATTACCATTTTTTCAGCTATTTTAATAATAGCAATTGGATCCTCCGCCATTAATGCTCCCAAACACATTAGTCACGCAGATGGAAGTACGATTGTTGGATACAGTGCGGGATGTAGTTGTCATGGCTCAGTGACTACGCCAGGTGGATCCGTTACACTTGTTGGCATACCAGATACAGTAGTTGTAAACCAAATGTATGCGTTAAAAATTATAATTTCTGATGCGGTACAATCTCGATGGGGGTTTGATATGGCTGTAGGTTCTGGAAAACTAACTTCTTCCAATCCAAATGTAGGATTAACGGGCACCAGAAATGTGCATCACGGTTCATCTGCGCCAGTTTCCTCAACTCCTAGTTATACTTTTGACAGTATATTTTGGACTGCACCTTCCGCTCCAACTGGTACTGGAACCGTTAAATTTAGCTATGCGGCACTTGCAGCAAACAATGATGGGGGCTCAGGCGGCGATCACCCTTACAAAGGTTCATTTACCACACATATCATTGCTGTAACTCCGGTAAAGCTGCAAAGTTTCGACGCATTTATTTCAAATGGGATTGCAAAAGTTAATTGGATTACTGCCACTGAACTAAATACGGACCATTTTGAAATTGAAAGAAGTAGCAATGGAAGAGATTTCGCAACTATTGGAAAAGTAAATGCAAATGGAAGCTCATCTACAGCAAAAAGCTATTCTTATTCAGATGATGCAAGCAAACTTAAAGGAACCATTTATTTTAGATTGAAATCGGTAGATAAATCAGGGGCATTCAGTTACTCTGCGGTAGTATCAAAAGAGGTTAGCCTGATATCTAAGTATATTACCAAATTATATCCAAACCCATTAAGGGTAGGACAGGATATAAAATTTACATACCATTCAGAAAGGGCGACTAATGTTGTATTTCAATTGGTAAATGTTCAAGGGAGGAAAGTAAGCAACTCCAATATAACAGTATCTGCTGGCAATAACAATTTGTCATTGTTTAGTAATGGGATGTGTGCAGGCATATATCATTTAAATGTATCTGTGGATAATGTAATTGTACAAAGTTTACCTGTGATTGTAGAAAAGTAAGTTTTATTCTGACATTATTTTATCTATCAGAACCTTCTTCCCCATATGAAATCCTGTTTGTTTGTAAAAAATAAAAGAGAATCTTTAATTGGACACATCTTATTATTGTAAAACCTCGTTACATAACGAGGTTTTACTTTTCTATTGCTGTCCCCAAGTACTTAATAGGATATTTAATATTGCTAAGTGTGGTTGCAATATTTCAATTTTTAACAGCCCATAACCTTTCCCCTTCAATTGTCTTTGCGAAATCATTTCTCTTCTTAATTTCAACGTTATATTTGTGATTACATAGATATAGATGCTTAGAAGGATAGTCAAGTCTATCGATTTTAATTAAAACAAGCTCCAACATTGACCATAAAAAAATACAACATGTCCATGGGTTTATCTAGTTATCGCACTTTTGATGACAACGAACTAATCATTAAAGACCAGAAGAAGCCTCAATACATCGTATTATCTATTATATTCTTTATGCTTTTGATGGAAAGTTCCGCTTCTTTCTTCTCTGAACAGAGTGGGGCTGACTTTTTTACTATTTTACTTTTTCTGGCAATGGCACTTGGTCTTTTATTGTCTGTTTTTAAAATTTTTGACAACAGCATTATGATATTGATTAACCAAAATGGTATTGGGTACACCACAAACATCATTGATACTATTATTTTTTGGATAAATAAAAAGGATACACAAATTGTAATATCCTCCATTTTAAATGAGGGTATCGGTTATAAACAAGTTTTCTATAAGTGGGAGGAAATTGAAACCGTTAGTTATGAGAAAGGAATTAAAGTCTCCAATGCTGCCAATCAAAAAACAATAAATCAAAACAAATATGCATATACCTTATCACTTCATACTAAGTTAAAAAATGGGTATGTAACCATTTTCCCTTCAAACAGAGAGCTGGAATTGTGGGATATTCAGCGGACTGTAGAATTCTACACCAATAATAAACAAGCGGCTAGTGAAAGTCTTCCTGAACAAGCATCTTCGCCCAACCAGACGCTATTACCCATATCAGAAACCCAAAAGGAGTTATTGCCACAAGATTTTGCGGCAAAGGAAACGCCTAGTACTATGTTCAAAGCTGAACAGGTTCTTGTACCAAATGTTCCAAGACCAATTAATACGCCTGTAATAGTGCCATTGGATACTGTGGTTAGCAAAAAAGAACCTAGTTACTTTCAACAAAGAGTAACTCCCCTTAATAATACAGTTAATTCAAACGCTCAATCCAATGAGTTTGTAATTGCCTATCGCAACCTTCCATTTTGGGTATACATCATCCTTAGTCCTTTTATGTATTTTATACTCATGTCGTTTTGGACAATTATGTTGGCATTTATTACTCCCGAGATGGGCAACAATGTCGAAAAGTCAATAGCGGTAAAGCAGTCTATGGTAATAGCACCAGCAATTATGTTGGTACTATCATTTGTTGTTATATATAAAATACGTGTTAAAAGGAAGAATACTGCATTGATAATTATCAATGATAAGGGTGTGTTCCAGAATAATAAAATGCTATACTGGAGTGATGTCAGCAAATGTTACATAAAAGAGTTTTCTACCCCTGCTAATGTATCGGATGTAAGCAATGGAATTAATTTTAATAATAAAGGTAAGGCTACTTATATCATTATTTTAGAAAGCAAAAGTGATAATTACCACAACAGAATAATCTTTAATCCTAAATGGAACAAGAAGATGGAGGAGATTGAAGCTGTTATCAAAAGCAACATATTGCATAAAAATATCGAATACCTAGGATATGTGAAGGGGAGTTTGTAAAAGAAAAAGATTTTGCTTGTCCATCTATTAGATAATGATGTAAAAATGAGGGATCTCTATGGTTACATACCATGCCGTTCACAACATTACAACCATTGAGTAGTGGTTAAAAGTGAAGAAGAGACACTTGAGTATTTTGACCTATTAACTAAAACAATCTTTGCAAACCCACGATACATAAACACTCTGGTAGCAGCTAAATTGACATGGTGTAACTAGGAACATTTATTCGATTTTTAGTATCGGACAGTCCATGGCACTGCAAGCCTTTAAATTTCGAGATTCATGGACAAAATGGGGATTCGTTCACTTATCGATTTAAGGGATATTTGGATAAATTTTGTAATATTTAATAATTGTTCTATAACAAATTTTCCTTCGCTTGTCATCACCTTTACAATGTTGTAAATAGCAATAAGCTATTTGCTGCGGATGTAAGATTACATCAAAATTGTTAAATAAAACAAAGGGTTATGAAATCTGGAAATGTGTTTTTAGGGTTATTGGCAGGAGTTGCAGCAGGTGCATTAATGGGTATCTTGTTTGCTCCGGATAAGGGCAGCAGAACAAGAAGGCATATTGCCAACAAGGCAGATGGGTATGCCGATGACCTGAAAGAAAAATTTGAAGACATGGTTGATGGCATCAATGACAAGTACGAAAGTATGATGCAAGATGCAAAATCTATGGCTTCGAGAGAAAAGGGTAGGTTGAAAGAAGCTATAAAGGAAACTGATCATGTAGTTTCTTAAGGCTATTTAACAATTTTTATAAACACGGGTTCTGCATAGCATTTCCCGTGTTTTTTTTGTACATTTTTCGAAGTTATTTATGTATGTAATTGTACGCCCCAAATTATCCGCAAACCCGCCTACTAATTCCTCCTTGGAGGAGATACGAGGTGGGGCTTTTGTAAATACCAACGCTCATATATGCTACTTTTAGCAATGGTCTATCTATATCAGCGTCATGAACCAGACTTCGATACATTCATGGACTAGGTTAGGCAATTACATAATTTCAATTCGCTAAAAAAAACTATTTATCTGATTAATAAACTACTTTTCAACTGCTCTTTTCAACCTGTCATTTATTGTTTTCCCTAGCCCATTGTCGGGTAATCTCTCAGCAATAATGATATCAAGGTTCAATTTGTCCAAACGGTGCAATGCAGCATATAAATTTCTTGCTGCTTCGGACAGGTCTCCATTTTTGGAAAGAATTTCTTGCTGTAAAACTGAATTGTTTACTACTAACTCTTTAAATAGTAATAGCCCAATCTTTTTATTGGGGTGTAGCGTAATCATTTCAACCAAATCATCAGTTAAATACGTGGTTGTATTGGGCGAATAATGCCTCGAAAGCATTCCCGGAGCAGCTGGATTTATATCATTTTTAGTATGAAAATTCACTTTTCCAATTAATGCTTCTATATCTTCCAACGAAATAGCGCCAAGTCTATACACTATTGGCTGATTGTTCTCAAAGCCGATAATCGTAGATTCAACCCCATTATTACATTCACCACCATCTAAAATAACTTCCAGATTATCTTTAAAATAGTTGTAAACATGTGCAGCACTCGTAGGACTTATTGACCCAAACGGATTTGCACTGGGTGCAGACAACGGAAAATCTAGTTGTTCTAATAAAATTAAGGTAAGTGAATGATTAGGGACTCTTACGGCAACTGTTGGTTTGCCCGCTGTAACCAGGTCCGGGATATTGGGCTTTTTGTTTAAAAGTAGGGTCAGGGGGCCAGGCCAGAACCTGTTTGCCAGCAACATTGCAGCATCAGGAATATCACAAGCTAACTCATTTAGCCAGGCAGCAGACTTAATGTGTACTATCAGAGGATTATAATGCGGTCTTTTTTTTAATGCGAATATTTTATTTACGGCTATTTCACTAAATGTATTACCAGCCAAACCATAAACTGTTTCAGTTGGTATGGCAATAATTCCATTATTGATTAGTACTTGTTTAGCTAAGTCTATGTTCGTTGTTATCAAAATATCGTTTTAAGTTGGAGGCTTGTTATTGTTTAGCTGCAAACTTAATTATTAAAACAAATAAGTACTCAGCCACAATTAAGTTTATGATAAATAAACTCTTTTCAACCTTCAACTTAGAATTTTATCTATATTATAATTATGGCTGGGTACTTAAGCCAGAAAATATATAGTATTAGATTTATGGATGTTGACTTGTCCTAAAATTGGTTTACAATTTTCTCCAACTCCTATCTATTCAACCTTTAGTAATGTACATTTTAAAACAGCGTAAATAACAATTCTTCGAGACATTCATAGATTAGTTGTGATGGCGACTATTGTTGTCAATTTTATTTCAACTTCATCTGTGCAAAGTAGGGATGCTCTGGATTAACTATTAATTCTTGTCTGGAAGGATGAATCATCACATCCATATCTTCTAAAGGAATTGAGCCTAGCAACATTTCATTATCTCCAGGCAATACCATTGCATCAACAACACATCTTCTATTCTTAAATCTAACCTCAATGGGCCCAGCTACTTCATATTCTACAATTCTACCATCAGCTAACTGCCCTTTTCTTTTTTCAACAATTGCAAGTTGCAATTGCTCCTGAACAGATTCGTTAATGCACATATAAATACTTCCAGTATCTACCAACATTTTTACCTTAATTCTCTTTACTTCCTCCTCTCTAATTACATGACGACGAACAAACGCCAAATCATCTGCATTTATCAATTCAATATCTGCGTATATTAATCCCATGACATTTATTTTTTTCAAAGTTAAGGTTGTACTATCACTTCAACCATTTAATTGCAAAAAGCACCGCATTTTCAATTTATAGCTTTTTTATTGCAACAAACCGCCTCTTAATTCCTCCTGGGGTGAAGTCGGGGGGGATGGCCTTTTTATAAATCATACCCGCTCTATCTATTCTACCTTTAGTAACGGACAGTCCACGACGGGAGTCATGTCTAATCTTCGAGACATTTAGGGACCAGCTGGGGCGAGTGACTAGCTAGGGATATTATTCAATTATATTAAAAGGTCTTGTAAAAATCCATTCTTTATTTCCCTTACTATCGAATAATCAATACCCATGTAGTCATGTACGATTCTATTTCTGAAGCCTCTTATTTTGTGCCAGTCAATATTGGGGAATCTTTCTTTAAAATCGTCTGGCAATCTATTGGTAGCTTCTCCGATTATTTCAAAATTGCGAATTACTGGATCCACTGTCATTTAAAAACGATTCGAATGTCATATCCAAAGTGTATGAAAATATTTTATGAATGCTTTCCATACAGTCTTCAATGAGTAGGTTGGGGGTTCGTTTAGACATAGATGATTTCGGGTTCTATAGCTGCATAATACTTTTGCTTGATGCCCTTTTTAGATACCAGGTCTACAGGTGTATGTAGTCTTTTTTCCAATAAATCTGCAAGATCCATAAACTCAATACCAATGGGGGTACTAAAATCTACGATGATGTCAATGTCGCTAAAAGATGTAAAATCGTTGCGAACCACCGAGCCAAACAAGCCTATAGCACTTACCTTATACTTTTCGGCAAGTACAGGTTTCAATTGTTTGAGCTCATTAATGATGGTTGTCAACTTTGTCATTTCACAAATATAGCCATTAGGGGGATAGTTAATTATATTTTGGTTGAGGTTAGAGTGATTCTTGGTTGTAAAAACTCAACTCTATAAATAAATTCATAGTTTCAGGAGACAGGTCTTTTTATAAATCATACCCGCTCTATCTATTCTGCCATTAGTAACGGACAGTCCACGACGGGAGTCACTAGGCTTCGAGACATTCATGGACGAGTGGGGGCCCTTGTAGATTGTAGCAAGTGACGCGGACAAGCTAGGAATGCAGACTATAGAAAGTACGATAGCAATTATAGATTTAAGCGAGTGACGCGGACTAGTTAGGGATTTATGAACCTGTTTGTCTAGTTGGTAACTCTTTTAATGAATTCATAGTTGTAGGATAGTTCATTGCCTATTATTTCCCAAACTCTTTCGTAGTCTACTCCAAAATACTCATGAATTAATAAGTTTCTAAAATCTGTCATCAGCTTAAATTCTATGAAAGGGTAGTTGGCTTTCATTTCATCTGAAACCATCTTAGAGGCTTCCCCTATTATTTCAAAGTTTCTTACTACGGCATCAATTGTAATTTTGCTGTTGCAGAATGCTTCATAGTCCATTCCTTTTGTGTAGGTAAAGATACTGTTGCACGATTCCAGAATATCCAGTATCAATAAGTCGTCATCTCTTCTAGACATATAGTAAGTCTTTTTCTAAGCGTTCAAAATATTGTGGTTTGATTGCTTTTTTACTCACTACCTGAACCCTGTGCTGTGGAAAGTATTGTTTTAGTTGTTGATATAAGTTGCTAAAATCTCTGAATGTGCCCCCATTTGTAGCCACCATCAAATCGATGTCGCTATGTTCTGTTTGTTCATTTCGGGCATAGCTGCCAAACAATGCCAGTTCTGCTACGTAATACTTCTCAACAAGGGTAGGTTTTAGTTCCCTTAGTGTATTCAAAATATCGTTTTTAGTTACAGCCATTTTATTGATTAGTTGCAAACTTAATCATTAATCTAAATAAGCCTAAAAATATATGGTTGAATGATCCATGTTGTCTTTTTATAATTCATAACCACTTCTATCTATTCTGCCATTGGTAACGGACAGTCCACGACGTGAGTCATGAACTAGACTTCGAGACATTCATGGACGAGTAGGGACATTCATGTACTAGATGGGTGCAGCCCCACTTTAGTAGTAGCTGCACGCTAACATTTGTAAATTATCAATTATCAATATGCTTTCAGGTTATCTGCTTCTATTACTACAATGTCCCCTTTTTGTTTTAGGATGGCCACCCCGTTTTCCCTGGCAAACTTCTCCAATTCGGGGTAAAAAGAAAAACTTGCAATGCCCAGATAAAAGTGATGGTTGGCATAATTAGGGAATAGCTTCTTAAAACTATCCACTTGCTTGGTTATCAACTTTTCAACATTACTGATGTGTGCTTTGTATTTACATTCAATTAAAGCCAGATTCTCTCCATTAAACATTACTATGTCAAATTCGCCTTGTCCACGTTTAGATTTAGGCATAAAATTCTTAACAATTGTATCATACTGTACGCCACCAAGTTCTGGTTTTTCCCCTAGCGAATTAAAAAAATAATCTTCAGTAGTTGCACCATTGTTGTCTGAAATATTACCCAAACGGATGCCAACTCTTTCCAACGTAGCATCCGTTCTTTTCATTTGCTCATCCGTTCTTGCAAACTGCTCTTCATTTTTTTTCTGAAGGGCAGCATTTTCCTTTTGCATAGCTTTTATTTCGGCACCAGATACCGCCAACCCCGCTACCAACTCCTTCAATTCGTTATCTGTCATCACTTGCTATTTCTACAAATATACCCTTTTGATAGTTGTAAGTGGTTAGTTATTTGTTGTTAGTCCATTCACATGCTTCTAACTAACAAGACCATTGTGAGCGTCCTAACTGTAGCAGTGAGTAGTCCATAACAGTGTCTTAAACTAGGCTTCGAGACCTTCATAAACTAGTTGGGTTGGGAATCACAAGAAAGGGTTGGTTATCCTCAACTGATTTTCTATAAACAGTCCATGTTGTAAGTCTTCTGTGTAAAGAATCTCGCTCCCAGACTCTATTGCAGAGGCAATTATGATAGAATCAAAAAGTTGAAACTGATATTTGTCAATCAACTTTTCGGCTAGTAGATAGGTAGAATTGGTGCAGTTCTTTAGCACACACTTTCTTAGTAGCCTGTTTATTATTTTAAGGGTAGTGGTCTTATCAAACTTAAACTTTCGGAGGCACACATTTGCAAATTCGCTTATGTTTTGTGTACAGATTATGGGCAAATTGTCAATAAGGTTCTCAGACAATCGTTTTTTTACAGGATAAGTAACATCGAGGGCGTAAATTAAAATATTGGTATCAACAGCTATCTTGTTATTCATAATCGTTGGCTTCTTCCCTATTAAATTTATAACCCCCCGATTTAAAAGTAAAGTCTTTCAAAAGTTCTTTAATTGGCTGCCCGTCTTCCACAAAAGTCTCTTCAATAATAATTTCCACCTTCTTTCCATAGGCTTCTTTGGGAAACTTATAAATGGGTTGTTGCTCACTCGGAAAAACTATTTCTCTATACATAACAAGTATATTTCTCTACAAATATATACAAACAACAAGCATTATAGAATTTAGGGTTATAAAATCCCATTTATCTTCCTTTCCACAAACGCTTTACTTTAGATAGTAACTAGCAGCAGCGAAAAGAAAGTAATAACCTATAAACAAAACCCACTCACACTTTCGGCAACCCCACCTCCTGAATGCTCCTCCTCGGGAGAAATCAGTAGGTGGATGTTTTGTAAATAGTTAGCAACTTCTATCTATTTGAGGTTTAATAACAGTCAGTCCATGACGGAGTCATGCACGAGGCTTCGAGACATTCATGGATTAGTTGGGAACTAGTTGGTTTTACAAATACCGCACTTTTCTTTAAACCCCCACAGAATATATATATTTGTAAATAAATAGTTACAAATGGAAACGAAGTTAACGTTGACAATAGAAAAATCGGTAGTTGAAAAGGCAAATGGAATTGCAAAAGCAAGAAAAACCAGCTTATCTAAACTCATTGAAAACTATTTGCAACAAATTACCAACGAAATGTCAGATGATGAAATAACGCCTTTGGTAAAGAGTCTGTCTGGTATCATTAAATTGGATACTGCAACAGAAAATAAGACAACTTATGCAGATTATCTCATTAACAAATACGATTAATGCAAAATGTATTCGTTGATACAGATGTTACGCTAGATTTATTGAGTTTAAGACATCCATTTTACATCCATTCCGCCAAATTATTTTCATCCGCAGAAAAGGGAGAAATTAAAATTTATGTTTCTTCACTTTCATTTTCCAACCTTAACTATATACTCACAAAACAATACACTGCTTTCGAAGCTAAAAAAGCATTAATCAGGTTTAAGCAATTAGTAACCATTCTTGCAGTTACAGAAAAAGAAATAGAAATGGTTTTAAATGCTGATTTCAGTGATTTTGAAGATGCAATTCAGTATTACGCTGCAACTGAGAATAATATTCAAGTATTAATAACAAGAAATTTAAAAGATTACAAAACAGCTACAATAGCTGTGATGACTGCAGAACAATTCCTTATTAACACTTAAATACCTTAAATGCTACATTTTCGTGGTTTGAACAATCGTTTTAAGGTGCTTACCGCTATCGAATACCAATAAATACATCTCACATATTTCTATGCTACCATTAGTAACGGACAGTCCATAACAGTGTCTTAAACCAGACTTCGAGACATTCATGGACGAGTAGGGGTAGGGGACTAGATGATGAAGACCTACTTCCATCATTCATACAATTACGAAATAATCGCTAAAGCTCTTGTTTCTCGTGACACACGCATTCATGGACTAGGTGTGACGTTAAACATTAGTAAGACACTAGGAGAATTTTCACCATCACCAATTTGGTTTAATTCCACCGCATGTCAATATCTTATTAATAACCCTATCTAATTTTTTCTGCATCTTTACAGGAATTGAATATGAGACAGAAAAGTACATTGTATAACGGCACAGCAACTATTGATAAACATGCTAAACCTTTCTTGAAATGGGCTGGTGGTAAAACTCAATTGATAGAATCTATTCAGAAGGTACTACCTAAAGAAATAACTAAAAAAAAGTTTACTTATATAGAGCCTTTTGTGGGTAGTGGTGCTATTTTATTTTGGATGCTTAGCAAGTTCACCAACTTAGAAAAGGCAGTAATTAATGACATTAATGAAGACCTTATCAATACTTACAAAGCAATTGCCAACTATCCTAATGAACTCATTGCTATTTTAAATGAGTTTCAGCGAGAATATCACGCTATAAATGCTGATGAGGAAGCCAAGAAAGAATACTACTATATAAAAAGGGATTTATACAATACCCGCAATACCAGCCTTTCTACACAGGCTGCTTTGTTTATTTTTCTGAATCGTACTTGTTTTAATGGGCTGTATCGTGTAAACAGAAACAATTTGTTTAATGTACCAAGTGGTAAATATAATAACCCGACCATTTGCGACGAACAAAACATATTTGCCGTAAGTGCTGCCTTGCAAAAGGTGGAATTGTTGAATGGTGATTATGAAAACACATTGAATCACACTTCTGCAAACACCATCTTTTATCTCGACCCACCTTACAAGCCTTTGAGTAACACCTCTAGTTTTAACTCTTATGCAAAAGACGATTTTAATGATGCTGAGCAAATAAGGCTACGAGATTTTTGCAATAACCTGAATGTGTTGGGGCATAAATGGATATTGAGCAATTCGGACGTGAAAGGAAAAGACATTAACGATAATTTCTTCGATGAAATTTATGGTAACTATCATATAATAAGGGTAAGGGCTAAAAGAAGCATCAATGCCAACGCCTCAAAACGAGGGGAACTAAACGAACTATTAATCACAAACTTCAAGCATGAACAAGCTTTGCAAACTACTTGAGCTAGAACACGAAAATGCGCTATTTGAAAAGATAACGAAAAGCTTTAAAGAGAAAATTACCCAATGGGACTATTTTGTTAATTGGCGTAAGGTATTAGAGAATATCGAACCAATAGAAAAGGAATTGAATTTGCTTAATTTCCTTATTGGCAAAGAGAACCTAGAAGAAGAAGCCTATACTTTGCTAAAACAGTATCCGCAAGTAATTATGGCATTCCCTGTTTTGATAGCCATTAGAGAAAATTCTATTGATATATTGATTGACACAAAAGAGTTTATTTACAAGAATTATTCTTTTGAACACAGAACGCTTACCGATACAGACTGTAAGGAATTAGCCACCTTTATTGTAAAGTCGGGCATTGGAGATATATTGCGTGATAAGAAAGTAAAGAATCTGGTGGATTATGCCACTGGTGTAGAAGTAGGGTTGGATAGTAATGGCAGAAAGAACAGGGGCGGCACACTGATGGAAACATTGGTAGAAGAATTTGTTGCCGATGCCTGCACTAGTTTGGGTTTGGCATATATGCGACAAGCCTCTGCCAGTAAGATTAAAACACAATGGGGAATAGATGTGGTGGTAGATAAATCGTCGAGACAACTAGATTTTGCCATTAACAAGAAAGGAAAGCTATACTTTATAGAATGTAACTTTTATGGTGGTGGGGGCTCTAAACTAAAATCTACCGCTACAGAGTATATTGAGATGAACCGATATTGGAACAAACAAGGCATTGAGTTTATCTGGGTAACAGATGGTGGTGGCTGGCAATCTACCTTAAAGCCTTTGAGGGAGTATTTTGATAAGGCTGATTATTTATTAAACCTTGAAATGTTGAAGGATGTAATACTAACGAAAATACTTAGCTAATATGGAAGAAAATACTAGAATTGAGTTACTAGGTAAATTAGCAGCTCAAGATGAGATTAATAAATTACTTAATCAAAAGAAAAAGGACTTCTTAACTGAAAGTATTAAGCCGGGTCTTAAAGATCACTACCTTACTGAAGGTTGGGAAATAGACAGAGAATTCAAAACTTCAATTAGAGTAAAAAGAAATAAAGAAATTGATCTTGCTTTTGAAGAAGAAGTATGGAGTCTTTTTGCTTTAATGGGCTATAAGTTTCTCAATAAAGAAAGAAATTTTCATTTGCCATATGATAAAAACAACCCAAGCCAAACAAAGCAAATAGATGTTTTTGCAAAAGATGATGAAACTATACTCTTAGTAGAATGTAAAACAGCTCAATCAAATACAAGAGGAGATTTCAAAAAAGAGTTAGAAAGTTATAAAGGAATAATGGAAGGTTTAAGAAAATCCATACAAGCCTTGTTTCCTTCAACCAAACACAAATTCAAATTTATTTTAGCAACAAAAAATCTTTCCATTTCAGAAGATGATATTATTAGACTTAAAGAAATTCAAGGTATCCATCTAAACGAAGGAAATATTAAGTACTTCTATGATTTGAATTCACAACTTGGGAAAGCTAGTCGCTATCAATTTCTAGGTAATATATTCGATGGACAAGACATACCTGAAATGGAAAACAAGATACCCGCAGTGAGAGGAAAAATGGGAGGACATACATATTATTCATTTTCAACTGAACCTGAAAAATTATTAAAAATATGCTATGTTCTACATAGAAATAAGGCCAATATAAATATGATGCCGACTTACCAACGGTTAATAAAAAAATCAAGATTGAAATCTGTAGAAGAGTTCATTACTGAAAAGAAAGGGTATTTTCCCAACTCAATTGTTATTAGTATAGATGCAAAAAACTGCAATTTTGAACCTGCAAATACACAAGTTGCTAATACAATTTCTGATATTGGAATACTTCATTTACCCAAAAAGTATAAATCAGCATTTGTAATTGATGGTCAGCATAGATTATATGGATACTCTAATACTGAATATAAAGATAAAAACACTATACCCGTAGTTGCGTTCGTTAATCTAAGCAGGGAAGAACAGGTTAAATTATTCATGCAAATAAATGAAAATCAAAAATCAGTTTCTAAAGACCTTAAAGAAACATTGAAAGCAGACCTTTTGTGGAATTCAGATAGATATGATGAACAGTTAGAAGCATTAAAAGCAAGACTAGCAATTCAACTTAGTGAGAATAGAAATTCGCCACTTTACGATAAAATATCAGTTGGACAAGATAATCGGGATTTAACAATAGAAAATATAAAGCTTGCATTAAAAAGAAGCAAGTTTCTAGGAAAGGTTACTAAAAACAAAATTGAAGAATTAGGTCTTTTTTATAACGGAAATATTGATGACACTTTCGAAAAACTTGATGAACTTCTTGTTAAATCATTTGAATATATTAATGACACGTGCAAAGTTGAATGGGATAAAGGTTCAGATGGGCTATTGCTTATAAATAGAGGAATTTATGGTCTTATTTTATTACTCAGTGACATCATATCGCATTTACAAGAATGCAAGTTTATTGACATAAAAAAAGATAGTATTAATAAAATTATTTCTGAATTAAAAACTTACTTAGATCCAATCGCAATGTTTTTCAGGGAAATTAGTGAGGAGGAAAGAAATGAACTAAAAGGTAATTATGGGGGTAAAAGTGGAACTAAATATTGGCGTACATTCCAAAAGGTCGTTTGCGATACTCATTCAGATTTCAAACCCGATGGTCTTGATGAGTTTATGCAACAACAAGAAAAACAAAACAATAATAGAGCTTTTGAAATAATTAGGGAAATAGAGCTTTTTTTTAAAGCTGATTTTAGAATTAAGCTTGAAGAGAAATTTGGTAAAATGTGGTTCAAAAAAGGGATGCCTGATAAAATTTTTGAGGATGCAACTGCTTTAGCGAGCAGGAAAAATAAACAAATAGAAAATGAGGAAGATGAAGTTGAACCTTGGGATTGTGTCAACATTATTGCATATAGAGCAATTGCTGTAAAGAACTGGCGTGATGTATTTGATAAAGAATATACAAGACCAGGAGAAGAAAAAAATAATGGTGCTGGTGAAGAAAAAACAAAGTGGATGGTTAAGCTTGAGCAATTAAGAAACCAAAATTCCCATTCTTATTACGTTACAGAAGAGGAGTTAAAATTTTTAGAAGAGTTAAATGAATGGCTAATCAAGAAGATTGTTAGAAATAAATATCAAAAATAAACTGATAAAAAATATAATTTATGTCAATAGATATGAAAGATAAAGGTGTAGAACCACTTATAACTATTAATATAAATGGCAAGTATGTATTAGGAGTTTATCAAGGGAAGCTTTCTAAATATGATCTGCTATTAAAATATAAACAAAAAGATACAAGTAAACGCTCTGGTTGGACAAGAATTAGGACACCAAAACATATTCATTGGGCAGTTGATGCAATAATAAAAATGCACTATGAGAAAACAGAGACAACTAGGTTTATTGAGTTTCTAATTGATGAATGGGATAAAAATATAAAACCCATAAATACAGAAGCAGAAAGGACTGCTCTGTTAGATATAAATAAACTGATAATAGAAGTTAATAATGAAGCGTTAAAATATCCTAAACTAGCGAATAAAGGTGAGTATAGCATTAAATTTTTATACTTAATAGCAAAGCTTTTAATGATTCAAGAAAAAACAAATTATTCTACTGCTTTTATGTTTAGAGATTTACTTGTTGCATTAAAAGAGAATAAAGACATATTTAAAATAGTTAGTACTGCAACTCATAATGGAAGATAGTAAATATGAAAAAAAATAAATGAATCCATACTTCAAATCAACCGACAATAATTTTCATTTACTTCAAGGTGATACAATAGAACTACTACCTCAATTTGAGCATAAGTTTGATATGGTCTTTGCCGATCCGCCTTATTTTCTTTCCAACAATGGGTTGTCCATACAAAGTGGTCAGATAGTAAGTGTAAACAAAGGCGATTGGGATAAGTCGCACGGCTTTACATCGGACAATGAATTTAACCGCAACTGGCTTTCGGCAGTACGTAATAAGATGAAAGAAAACGGCACTATTTGGATTAGCGGCACTCACCACAACATCTTTAGCATTGGACAAATGCTTTCAAAATTAGATTTTAAGATACTCAATGTAATCACTTGGCAAAAGACTAATCCCCCACCAAACTTCTCTTGTAGGTTCTTTACCCATTCCACCGAGCAGATAATTTGGGCAAGAAAATGTGAGAAAGTACCTCATTACTACAACTACGAGTTGATGAAGGAACTAAACGAAGGCAAACAAATGAAAGATGTGTGGGCAATGCCCGCCATTGCCCCTTGGGAAAAGAAGTGTGGTAAACACCCTACCCAAAAACCCTTAGCTGTTTTAACGCGTTGCATATTAGCATCTACCCAGCCCAATGCATGGATATTAGACCCATTTACAGGTAGCAGCACCACTGGAATAGCAGCTAACTTATTGGGTAGGCGTTTCTTGGGGATAGACAAAGAAGAAGACTTTTTGAAAATTAGTATTGCACGCAAGCACGAAATAGAAAACAACAGCACCGCCGCATTATTTAAGCAAAAGCTAAACGGCTTTAAATCGAAGAATCAATTAGAGTTGTATTTGGCGAATGAGCCAAAAGCGGAATATGGGAAGGAATTGGAGTTTTAAACACTAAATAATATCGAGCCTTATATATCGTACCTACCGCACTTTACCACTTTTTGTATTTATCTATTTCTACCAATATATCGTGGCTAACGGCACTGTTTTAATGTTACTGATAGTTAAGCGGCATCTTTCCATCTAGCTCATGAATATATACTTTAAAGTACTGATCGAAAATCGGGGTCTAGCCCATCTAGCTCCTGAATGTATTCAGTAAAATACTGTTCAAAAATCAGTTTCTAGCGCATGAATCCCTTCATGTGCTTGCCGTTACTAATCCCCAAAAGTTCACAAATCTACCCACACACCCAATAAATTCTACAAAAAGGAATCTTCTCAAGGAATAGTTTTTATTGGACACTCCTTTTTACTCCGTAAAGATGCAATATATTCCCCATTCAATTAAACATACAACCAAAACCCCGTAGAAATACGGGGAAAAGTGGGGTAAAGGGGCGTAAAATTGCCTCTTTTATGTTTTGGCTTACATGGATTATTAACATAGAATTCATTTAGAAGACTCTTAAAATAGAATGCCTGAATGGGGGAAATATATTTTCACCTTCTAATTTGACTGTTTTATGTAGATTTGGAAAATAAAATATTTATAATGGATAATCTTATTTATCAGATAGAAATAAAAAAAGAATATGCCGCTGCTATTATTGAAGACCTGAAATTGATGGATGCCATTGAAATATTGGAACCACCAATACCTAAATGGCAGCAAGAAGAAACCTTAAAAAGGTTGGATGCATACCAATCGAACCCCACAATTGGAGTGGATGAAGAAACATTCTTCAAGGCATTAGAAAGATAAATTGAAAAAATATAAAATTATTTTCCTGTTTGATGCCTTACAAGATTTGGAATCAGCCAAAAAATGGTATTAGAAACAACAAATAGGACTCGGTAAGAGGCTAGTGGCAGATGTGAAATTAAGTATCTCAGATTTAAGTCAGAATCCTTTTATAGGTTCAATAAAATATTTTAAAATAAGGACTATTTCATGTTCCAAGTTTCCTTACGCTATTCACTATTTTATAGATGAATTAACAAGCGTCGTAGTTATTATCTCCCTATTCCATTTGCATCGAAAACCATTCTGGGAGTAATGAAAGGTTATCATAGAAGTAATAGCATCAAGGGCTGCTCTCCGCTACTCCACCCCACTCGCTACCATCTACAAGGACTACCCCTTCACCTGTTGTGTGGCTTTACTTAAACCTACCCACACACCCAACAAATTTCACAAAAAGGAATCTTCTCAAATAATAGTTCTCGTTGGGCACACCTTTTTACTCCGTAAAGATGCAATATATCCCCCATTCAATTAAACAAAAACATAAAACCCCGTAGAAATACGGGGAAAAGTGGGGTAGCGGGGCATAAAATTGCCTCTTTTGTGTTTTGGCTTACATGGATGATCAACTTAGAATTCATTTAGTAGACTCTTACAATAAAATGCCTGAATAGGGGGGGAAATATATTTTCAACTTCTAATTTGACTGTTTTATGTAGATTTGGAAAATAAATTTATCGGTTATGTATGCTGAAGCAAGAAAACTACAAGTAATAGAAGAAATTATAAAAATAGAAAATGATTCTATTTTAGATGAAGTAGAGGCTATCATCAAAAATAAATCGATTGAAGTTAAGAAGAATGGATTTAAGGACTTTTTAGGAATCTGGACTGAAAAAGAAGCTGAAGAAATTAAACATACCATTGAAGAAAGTTGCGCTAAAATAAATCCTAATGACTGGAAATAAATTAATTCTTGATACAAACATTGTTATAGAATTATTTAGAGGAAACAAAAAAGTGCTTTCTGTTTTAAGCAATTATGATGTCATTTATTTACCCATCACAGTTTTAGGAGAACTCTATTTGGGTGCTTATCGTTCACTTAACATCCAAAAGAAACTGGAAGAAATAAAGCGTTTCGTAAAATCTTGTAGCATTTTAGACTCGGATACCAATACTGCAGATAATTATGGCGCAATTAAGTCAAGACTTCTAAATATCGGAAAACCATTGCCAGAAAATGATATTTGGATTGCAGCAATTTCCATTCAGTATGATTTGCCTTTATATACATTGGATAATCATTTTAATGAAATTGAAGGAATTAGATTATTTGAATATCTTTCTGATTAGCACCTACCAAACAATACCTCTCTGGCGCATGTATGTCTTAGTCTAATCCCCATCAAGCGCAAGTATCCCATTCTATGCTTGCCGTTACCAATCCCCAAAAGTTCACAAACCTTCCCCCCGCACAAGCAACCAAAATTTGTGTTTGGAAACCACAAATATCAAAATACTTAGTAAAACACGTGTTTATACGTCCCTAACAAAATCGGATGAC
>CAISCV010000264.1 GCA_903883945.1 uncultured Chitinophagaceae bacterium
ATATTTTTCTCAAAGGGTTAACCGCAGTGGCGTTATAAGTACGAAGCCTGCCGGCTTTGAGGCAAAAAGATTCTAAAAGCGACATTTATTCAATCTTGCAACAACTTTTCAATAAATTAAATTTAGATGCGTTTGCCCTGCGCATTATCCCCCTCTCCTATTAAATCTAGCTCCTTTTCAGTATCATTTACCCCTCCTATCAAATTATTCAGTACTATCGCAATCTATAAATGAGGATACTATGAGCGACGAACAAAAGAAACAACTAGAGCAACAGCTTTGGAATATTGCTAATACCCTTCGTGGTAAAATGAGTGCCGATGAGTTTAGGGATTACATCTTGGGGTTTATCTTCTATAAATACCTTTCCGAAACCATGGATGCCTATGCCAATGCTATCCTCAAAGAAGATGGCATCCAGTTTAAATCTATCCCTGAAAGTTCAGCAGAGGGTAAAGAATATATCGAAGCTATCAAAGAAGCAGCCCTGGAAAAACTTGGCTATTTCTTGCTGCCATCCGAACTTTTCAGTGAAGTTGCCAAACGTGGTAACAGCGATATGGAAGGGGTTAGCAATTTCATTATAGAAGACCTTCAAAAAATATTGATCAACATCCAACTTTCTACCATGGGTACTGAAAGTGAGGATGACTTCGATAATCTGTTCGAGGATATGGACTTAAACAGTACCAAACTAGGTAAGACCCCCACCGACAGGAATGAGATTATTGCGAAGGTATTAGCCCACTTAGATAAGATTGATTTTAAACTAGCTGATACCGAATTAGATGTTTTGGGCGATGCCTACGAATACCTGATTGCCCAATTTGCTAGTGGTGCGGGTAAAAAAGCGGGAGAGTTCTACACCCCTCAACAGGTAAGTACCGTACTGGCAAGGATTGTTACAACTGGCAAAAGCAAACTAAAATCTGTTTACGACCCCACTTGTGGTAGTGGTTCGTTGCTGTTACGTGTAGCTAGAGAGGTGGCCGAGGTTAACAATTTTTATGGGCAAGAACTCAACAGAACCACTTATAACCTTGCTCGAATGAATATGATATTGCACGGGGTGCATTATCGCCAATTTGATATTAAACAAGAAGACACGTTGGAACGCCCACAACATGAAGGGTTGACCTTTGAAGCCATCATTGCCAATCCGCCGTTTTCAGCCCAATGGAGTACAAACCCCTTGTTTACTACTGATGATCGATTTAGCCAATACGGGCGGCTTGCCCCTAGCACCAAAGCCGACTTCGCTTTTGTGCAACACATGATACACCACCTTGCCGAAAACGGTACAATGGCTATTGTGCTGCCACACGGGGTACTGTTTAGGGGTGGTGCTGAACAACACATTCGGCGATATTTGATAGAAGACCGTAATTATCTGGATGCCGTTATTGGTTTACCCGCCAACATTTTTTATGGCACGAGCATACCTACTTGCATATTGGTTTTTAAGAAATGTAGGGAAAATCCCGAAGATGTGTTGTTTATTGATGCTAGCCAGCACTTTGAAAAAGCAAAGCAACAAAACTATTTGAGGGATACAGATATAGATAAAATTGTGGACACGTACCGCAATCGTCTGGAAGAAGAAAAGTACAGCAAACGAGCTCCAATACGTGCAGATGCGATGTATGGCGTCTCTACGATTGCCGCAAACGATTACAATTTGAACATACCCCGCTATGTGGATACGTTTGAGGCAGAGGATAGTATTGATATTAATCTATTGACTGTACAGATAAAGGAATTACAAGTAAAGGCGAAGGAAACAGATCGTGTGATTGCTAGTTATTGTAAGGAATTGGGGATTGAAACGCCGTTTTAGTGTAATAAAAGTGACCACCTTTATGAGTTGGGTGGAGGTATAAATAAGGATTTATAAGTTGTCTGAATTAGGATTAGGCAGATTAAGGGATTGAAGGATTGTCTGAATCAGGATTTACAGGATTTTAGGATAGGTAGGATTGAAAAATCTTGTAAATCATAAAATCAATCTAATCCTGATTCAGACCAACCAACAAAAAATACAACAATGAATGAATTAGATGAACACAATGTACACGAACACGTACACGTAGAGACAAGGCATTGCCTTGTCTCTACCACACCAACGGGCAACACGCCTACCCTACGTTTTCCCGGGTTTGAGGATGAATGGGAATTGAAGAAAATTGGTGATATTGCAATTAAAATAAATAGTGGCAAAACCCCTTTAGGTGGAGAAACTGTTTATACAGAAAAGGGAGTTCTTTTTATTAGAAGCCAAAACATTATTGATAATAAACTTTCCTATGAAAATTCAACTTACATTCCTAAAGAGATAAATGACACTATGAAAAATAGTGTTGTTTTACCAAAGGATATATTGCTAAACATAACGGGTGCTTCATTAGGTAGAAGTTGTGTAGTACCAGAAGATTTTACAACGGGTAACGTGAATCAACACGTATGCATAGTAAGGCTTAACGAAAATAACGACCCAAATTTTATACAACCTTTTTTTGCATCTGAAAATGGTCAAAACTTTTTTACTAGCTTACAAACTGGTAGTGGTAGAGAGGGTTTGACATTTGAAAGTATTAAAAGAACGTGAGTTTTGGATGTTACCTACTAAAAATGGAAGG
>CAISCV010000265.1 GCA_903883945.1 uncultured Chitinophagaceae bacterium
AAACCCCTAACTTATGAAATTGTAAAATAAACTTGAAATCATTTGAACAAATTAGGATAAAAACGTAATCCTTCGTCGCTTTCATCAACACAAATAAAACCTGCTAATTCTGCTGCCTGCGTTGAATGGTGCTGTTTCCAGTAACATATCTACCGCATAACCCGTATTCCTTCTTTCAACAGACTTCTTAGGGAATTCCTTACGTATCTCTTCCTGATTGTCATAGTTACTCAGCAGGCTTCTTATCTTCTTATAAATACTTCCTTCTAAAGTTTCTAATTCGCATTTAGCATGAAAGTCCTCAATATTCAATGCACCAAATACCACTTTACTGCCATCACTCAGCACCGCATTCACTTCCAGTAGGTGTTCACGCGTACTCCTGTACACTACCGAGTTAGAACCGCAAGAATTATTACCCACCATGCCGCCAATCATAGCCCTGTTGGCAGTAGACGTTTCAGGACCAAAGAACAAGCCATGTGGTTTCAGGAACATATTCAACTCATCACGTATTACGCCCGGTTGCACACGCACCCAATGTTCTTCTTTATTCAGTTCTAGTATTTTGGTAAAGTGTTTAGAAACGTCCACAATTATCCCATTACCCACTACCTGACCCGCCAAGGAGGTACCCGCAGTTCGCGGTATTACGGAAGTTCCGTTCTCCGCAGCAAATTGTATCAGTGCCAGAATGTCGTCTTCGTCTTTTGGTATGGCAACAGCAAGCGGCATCTCTCTATAGGCCGACGCATCGGTTGCATAGAGTGTACGTATTGTATTATCGGTAAATAAGTTCCCCTTTAGTTTACGCTGAAGCTGCTTAAAATCAATTGCCATCCTTTTTCCTTTTGAAGACTGCAAATGTAATTGATGAGAGAGAAATGCCTATTGATTTTTAGCCTCTTTGTCAAAGGCTAGTTTGGCTCGTGCAAATTCTATTTCTTGAATAGTAATTGAAAAGTCAATCAAATCAGCAAAATATAAACCATTAATGTTCACCGTCTTACTATAGAGAAAGCTTTGGCAAAGTGGCTAACATTCTAATAGTTAAGTACTAATTTAAGCTCACTATAAAACGTGCTTTGCGAAATTGGACAAGCCAAATACTTAGTTGATTTATATGTTCAGTTTTACATGCAAAATAAAATAGTCGATCAATTAGTCTTGAATTTATATATTTGATTTTTGCCGCAAATGCAATTTTGGGGCACATTAAGCAAAACTGTTTTTCTTTCGATAAACAAAATTTATATGAAGCCTTTAATTGTTGTTGTCACCATTCTAGTGTTTTTATCTGCTTCTGCAACGCTAAATTTGTCGGTACAAAAAAAGGCTACCCTAAAAGATTTAACTATAGACTGGAGGTATACGAGCAATGTTGACTCGGAATATATCCCCAATATAGACTCAGTTATGATTGCAATGCTGTATAACTACAATAGTCAAAGTCATTCGTTTAAAATACACAAGAAACAAACAGGTGAACAGGATGGGTTAACTATCGACTTCTCTAGAGGGAAATTTACAGGTGACGGGGAAATTAGAGCATCCTACCTCGTTTCGGCAATTGGTTTGATAGCAGCTCCAATCACGATGCTTTCGGCTTCTGATGGTAAAAGTTTATTACTCTTTTGGTATTTTGCGGCAGATCGAATTAAAATACAAGCTAGGTTAACGCCTGACTTGGTTGGTAACAATGGACAATCAGTATCTAATTTTATTCAAACGGGTGCTACTTTTACCAACAAAGCGGCGCGTATGGATAGAATGTGTTCTGGGATTAGTGATTATGTAAATAACATTTTACTCCATTTGGATGGGGACAATAGGAAATAAAGGATGAAAAATATTCAGATCGAAAAAGCAACTCTAGAGGATACTGCCCGGTTGCAGGAGATTAGTAGAAAAACTTTTAAGGAAGCATTCGCCGCAGTTAATACTGAGCAGAATATGGCTAGATATCTGGATGAAAACCTTTCATTTGCTAAACTCTCCTTGGAACTTGAAGATGATAATAGTGCCTTTTATTTTGCTTCCCTTGATAATAAGACTATTGGATATATTAAACTGAACTTTGGTGCTTCTCAATCAGACCTAAGAGATCCATTCGCTACCGAAATAGAGCGCATTTATATATTGAAGGCGTATCAGGGGAAAAATATCGGACAGCTGTTGTTTGAGAAAGCACTAGAAATAGCAAGAAAAAATTGTCATCAGTATATTTGGTTAGGCGTTTGGGAAGAAAACAAAGCAGCTATCCGCTTTTATGAAAGAAATGGGTTTGTTGCATTTGATACACATCTTTTTATGTTGGGAAATGATGAACAAACAGATATACTTATGAAGTTGCAACTGACTGATTTGCCCAATAGAAATAATAAGTAAGTTTATAGTTAATCATATAGTATCATGGAGAATTTAAACTATGTATTTGAGGAGTATCTCATTACAACCGACAAAACAAAGATGGATATTGTTGCTATCCACGACTTCTTAGCGAACCATTCGGGGTGGAGTAACCATATACCCTTAGAACGCGTTGAAACTGCCATCAGTCATTCCCTAAACTTTGGGCTTTTTCATCAGGATAAACAAATTGGCTATGCTAGGGTTATTTCCGACTTCTCAACGATTTCGTACTTAGGAGACATCTATATCTTAGAATACTTTCGTGGAAAAGGACTTTCTAAAAAACTGATGGATACAGTGATGAGTCACCCCAATTTACAAGGCTTAAGAAGGTGGATATTGCTTACATCTACTGCAGATTGGTTGTATGAAAAATATGGTTTTGAGAAGTTGCCTAAACCCGAATTATATATGGAGCTTTATAACCCAACTGTATATAAATAATCTCTGTCTTTTAACTAATAATTCTATTTTTTAACCGACTTTAAAGCTGCACAATTTTACTTAATTATCTTGCCAGTATTGCCATGAAATGTAACCCTTTGTTAAGGCTAATACTTCGTTAAAACCCTTAACTGTGAAGGGTTTGGTAAAATGAACTGATACTAAAAAAATCATTCTTTGTCTTCAGGTTACTTTAGTTGATTGCACGTATCAATAATAAATTAATCACATTTAAAACAAAAGAAAATGAAAAAGGGAATGATCGCTATTGCAAGCGTAATTGCATTAACTGTAACTGTAGTGTCCTGCAATCTTATCAACCCTACGCCTGCCCCAAAAACAGGTGTAGATTCTCCTAAGACAAACATTGACACGACCATGAAAGACACTGCAAAAAAGGTGATTGATTCTACCAAGAAATAATAACCCCATTTAGAGTCTTTGTCAACAAAAAGGCCATCCTTAGCGGGATGGCCTTTTTATTATTCTGGTAGGTAGACTTAGGTTGCTTTTAATTTTCTGAGCAATTATTAAAGGTTAAGAACCCCAAAAAATTATTCTAAACATTAATTCGTAGATAAAAGATCTTATTTAAACAAAACGTTCTCCTTAAAACGATTTACTACTGTCTTATGACTATTATTTTTTATTAGTTAATTGATACACAAAAGAACCATATCTTTGAAAATACCATTTTTTTTGAAAATCCAAAAGGTATTGATTTAGATACTTATAATTTGCTATCGATTTCATTAATGAATAAACTGACTACTGTAACAATAAACAACAAAGGATTCATCGTTTCTTTTTCGTCTCACGATGAGACTTTCTTAGCAGCCTTGCCTCTCAAACTGGGAGATATATTATTTGAACAAATAGCAAACAACCAATCTAATGAAATACTTGAACATAATATTATGCCGCTGTTTTCTTCGGGTGGGGCAATAGACTTTACGGTGAGTTTAGCAAATACATCTTATCAAATTACTGCATTTGCAAATAATAAAGAAGAAGTAGTAACCTGTTGGAAACATTTGCAGAACGAGCAGGAGGAACAGAAAAAAAATATGGGTAGAGGCCACAATGGGCTTGATAACCTTACCGACTTAGCCTTTAGAAATTCTATTAACCCTAAGACTGTTTTTAGGAAAGATGGAAGTATTATCGATTTTAATAAAGCTGCTAGCAATTTGTTGGGATATACCGAAGAAGCGTATAGCCAATTGACTGTTTTTGAACTTTCAATCAGACATACGCCCCAAACTTGGGAAGTAAGGTGGCAGATGCTTAAAGACAATATCCAACAAAAAATACAGTCTAAATTAAAAAGAAAAGATGGTTCTATTGTAGACGTAGAATTACATACCGAGATTGTAACCTATGGGGATAGCGAATTGGGCTTTTGTACGTACACAGACCTTACTGAGAAGCTACAACTAGAAAAACAGCTGAATACTGCCGATTTTGCCTTTAGGCATAGTGCTATCCCACAGCATTTTCTAAACAAAGATGGTAGTGTTTATGACTGCAACGAAGCAGCATGCCAACTCTTTGGCTATACAATGGAAGAATATAGAAAACTTTCCATTTTTGATTTTACCCTAAGGCACAACACCGAAAGATGGGCAAAACGTTGGGAGGAGATTAAAGTAGATGACTCGATTCCCTATATGGTTAAGTTGCGAAAAAAAGACCACTCCGTTATTGATGTTGAAGTACGTAGTGAGATATTAACTTATGGCGATAAGGAATTATTATACAGCACAATGACCGATGTAACCGAATCTATTGAAGTCGACGAGCAATTGAAACTTATAGATTTCTCCTTAAAAAGGGTAGGGCCAGCCATCGTTTATTTCAATGCAGATGGAACTATCTATAATTTCAATGCTGCATTTGCCGACCTCTATGGATATGATGAAAGCGAACTGCACACGAAAACAATATTCGATTTTGGCACTGGCTTTACCCCATCGTATTGGGAACAATACTGGAATACCCTAAAAATAAATGGCGAAACCTATTTGAATTCCAAAAGACAAAAGAAAGATGGAAGCTGGTTTGATGTAGAAATACGGGCAAACTACATTAAGTATGGAAATCTAGAATTGAATTGTGCCATAGTAACAGATATAACCGAAAAGAAAAGAATAAATGATCGGTTACGGTTAGTAGATTTTGGTTTTAGAAATGCTTCAACAGCTATACTACTAGTGGATGACTTTGGTAATATCTACGACTTTAATGAGGCCGCTTCCAAAATGCTTGGTTACTCTCACCAAGAACTGAGCGAAATAAAAATTGGGCAAATTGATGTGTTACAATCAATAGATGAGCGTACAGCGTTTAGAAAGGAACTTAGAGAAACCCTACAGGTAACACAAATAAAAAAGCTAAGAAGAAAAGATGGCTCCTATATCGCTGTTGAATTAAAATCAAACTATCTCCTTTTTGATGGTAAGGAAATGAATTATGCTTTCATGACCGATATAACTGAGAAATTAAGATTGGACGAAAAGTTGCAATTGATTGATTTTTCTTTTAAAAATGTAGCTACCTCTATTGTATATTATCGAGAAGATGGTTCTTTTTATTCTTATAATGATGCCTTTCCGCAATTATTTGGCTATACATCAAAGGAATTTTCATCCTTTAATTTATTCGATTTTAATTCTAATTTCAATCAAGAAACCTTTAAAGCATATTGGAACGAGGTAAAGGGAAAAAAAACATTCACTTTTACAGGGGAAAGAAAACGAAAGGATGGAACAAGTATGATACTTGAAATTACGTCCAACTTCATCACATTTAACGACACCGAACTAATATGTTCTTTCCTGCAAGACATAACAGATAAAGTGAAGTTGGAGCAAAAGCTAGAACTGCAACGTTCTTTTTACGAAGATATTCTCAACAATATACCAACAAACATTGCTGTGATTGATAAGGATTGTCGCTATCTTTTCATAAACCCCAATGCAATTAAGGATGAGGAGACCCGGAAATGGATGATTGGCAAAACAGATGAGGACTATGCCATTTACAAGAACAGAAACCTTACAGTTGCTAAAAACAGGATGAAGCTATTGCAAGAAGTTTCTTTTAGCAAAGAAGTGAATGGATTTTACGAAAACATCACAAACACAAACAATGAAATAGAATACCACTATCGTAGTATTTATCCGGTGTTGGATGAACAAAAAGAATTACGGTTTCTGATTGGTCATGGGGTGAATATTAC
>CAISCV010000266.1 GCA_903883945.1 uncultured Chitinophagaceae bacterium
ACCTGACAAAAAATCTCAATCAATCTTAAGGAATTCAATAACATGGAAATACTTTTCAATGGTAACGAATTGGTCGTATTGGTAAGTATTTATACTTCTCATATTGGAATGAAAAAAGAATAACATCCAAAACTCACGTTATTATAGGCTTTTCTAGCTTTAGAATGATTTACGTCGATCTCTGAGGCTCTTTGGTTTACTGGTAGCTTGCTGTTTAGAAGGGCTAGCTATTGTTTAATTAAATACGGAACTGCCACAGGCACTCTTTCATTTACATCAAGTGTACATTTATACTACATTAATTTCTAAAGATAGCCCCTAAACATTTGGTTAATTGGTTGTAATTGATTACGTCTATATGCACTTACTTACCTTGAGAAGCTTTATCAACCTTTAACTAAAACAAAAAAATAACCACATGTATACAACAGGCATATAGCAAACAACATACTACAGAAGAAAACATTGCACATTAAGGTCGAATAGACCAAGCTATTAAATAGCGAAGCTTTTCTCTCTGTTTTCTTCTTTTTTCTCCAAGATTAAGCTGTGTTACTTCTGTGCCCAAGTTGTAAATATCCTTCCGTACTGATAAAGTTATGTAACATCAAAATAATCGTATTTTATAATGACGTTGACTTGTTTCGGGGAGATGTCTCCTATCGTCGACATGACGTTCACAAGTTTCTAGATGGTAGGAATTAAAAATACGTCTTTCCTATTTTTTTCTGTTGCGCCAGATAAACCATTCGTAAAGATTTCTGTAAGTACGCTTCCAATAGGGTAGGTTCTATCAAAAAAAAAGTGCAGCTACACTCAACGGTGATAACTGCACTTTATATGATAGTCGGTAATCAAAAAATAGTACACTTCCTACTTCCTGCTCACTCTTAGTTTCATCACTCCGCTTTCTATTCTTTCACAAACTCAACAGTACTTGTCTTGCCATCTGTAGTTTGAATACGAAGGTGATAAGCACCTGCCTGCAAACCATCTACAGAAAGGGTAGGAGAGGTGGCATCTTTCAGCGCTATTGAACTGATTACATTACCCCTGTTGTCTATCACCTGCACATTGGAAATGTGTGTGCTATTAATGGTGATTTTATTCTTTGCAGGGTTTGGATAAGTCTTAATAACTAATTCTTGATTCATTAAAGAAATTGCGATAACCTTACTATAAGTTGTTGCGCCAGACTTGTCAACGCTTTGCAAGCGGTAATAATTGGTGCCATTTATTGGAGACATATCTGTGAAGCAATAATTGTTTGCACCACTTCCAATGGCATCTATTTTACCTAAATAAGTAAAATGTACACCGTCTGTACTATGCTGGATGATAAAATGGCTGGTGTTTGACTCAGTAGCCGTATTCCATTTTAAAAGGATATTGCTCGCATCTTGTGCGGCAACAAAAGAACCAATGGAAATAGGAAGCAACATGGTAGAATATAATGGAGAAGACCACAATCCACGACCAAATGTGCCTGCATACAATGTTCTGTCGAAATAATTTATCTGTAAATCTTTTACAGGAACGTGAGGAAGGTTGGTATTGTATAAAGACCAGTCACTCATAGATGCATCCCTGTAGAAAATACCCATGTCGGTACCAATATAAACGGTATCTGCTGCACCATGTGTAAAAGTGATACAGTTTACTGGTAAGTTTGGCAATGTGCCACTCATGTTCACCCAACTAGTTCCGCCATTGATGGTTTTAAATACTTTTATACCACTCGTATATCCACCAAAGGTTAACCATACTTCTTTTACGCTGGATGGGTGTATCGCTATGCCCGAAACAACATTAAAATTGGTTACATCTCCTGTAATTTTAGAACAAGCTATCTTCTTCCATGTAGTGCTGTTGGTGGTATAAAAAACAGTATCACTTTGTCCGCCAGCCCAGATATTAGCATTATTAGAGTTTGCAACTGCCATAGCGTTAAAAGGATAAGAGGATAATACTTTAGATAGCGACTTCCAGGTATATCCACCATTTGTTGATTTGAAAACCCTGTCATAAGCTACAAACAAAGTGTTGGTATTGGTAGAGTCCATAATTAATGGGGCAACCCAAGCACCCGATTCGGTTGAGGTAGCAGGGATGTTGCCAGCAACATAGTTCTGAGAATAGTTGTCATATAAATTCACGGGGTTATTAGGGAAAGAATCTCTGCTAAACTGCCCTTGTGGATAGCCCGTGTAGATAATATCTCTGTGAGAATTATCAATTAAACATTGCGTACCATCGCCACCATCTATATCAAACCAAGTGTTGCCCTGCATACCCCTTGTGCCACAATCTTGTAGACCAATCAAAACAAAATTTGATCTGTATTGAGCTACACTAACCTTGTATATTTCACTAATACTAAGCCCTGTACTCAGGTTTGTCCAGGTTTTGCCGTTATCTGCGCTTGTTACAATACCCCCATCATTACATTCATACAATGTATTTGGCGTTAAAGGATTATATCCAAAAGCATGTTTGTCTGCGTGTGTAACGGGTAAGTCGAGCCTTGGAGGGGTACTATTAGCTGTATCAGCACTCCATTGGCTTACGATATTCCAGGTAGCACCATTGTCTGTAGTGTGCCATGTATTTACGCCACCAATCCATTTCTCTTTATAATTTGCTGGATTAATGATGAATGATAGCGTGTAAAAAGCTTGCCCCGCATAGTCTGAACCATCTGTGGTAAAGCCTAGATAGTTTTTATAAGGTTGCGTGGCATCCAGATATTGTGTAAAAGAACTGCCTGAATTGGTAGAACGCCATAGTCCACCTAAAACAGCACTTCCCGAATCGGCAATCACTTCTACCAGATTAGGTGAATTGGGGCTAACAGCCAAACAAGCCCTTGTAACAAAAGAAGGTAAACCAGTGTAGGTCGTACTCCAATTGTTACCACCATCTGTAGATTTTGTAATTACATAAGCAGGTGTGCTCGCACTACTACTGGTACAAGTTGCATAGAGGGTAGTTGTATCACCTGGCTTATATACCAGATCATAATAACCATTGTAGCCCGGTGCTACATTCGTCCAGGTTGCCCCTGCATCTGTTGTTTTATATAGTCCAGAATCTGATGCTGCAAACAAAGTTCTATTATTTTTAGGGTTCATTACCAACCTAAAAATATAAATAGGATTGCTTTGTGTAGCCACTAATCCAGTAGGATTGAATGTTTTACCGCCATCAGTCGATTTAAATACACCAATTCCTTTTGTATCTCCTTCACCACCACCTGCACCGTCTGCGTCACCTGTGGCAGTATAGATAACAGCAGGATTTGAGTAATCTACAACTATAGAACTTATACCTAGTACAGGTAATGTATCTGTTGTTGTTGACCAGGTTTTGCCACCGTCGGTTGTTTTCCACAAACCACCGGCAGGTGCACCTACCCAAAAGGTTTTAGGATCTGTCGGATGAAAAGCAATGCAATTTAAACGGCCATTGCCTTGCCCTGCAACATAATTGCTATCGTGTGCCCATGTAGGACCTAGGTTAACCCAGTTACCACTTGGTTTACCCGTGGTGCCAAACAATGCATATTTACTATTCCCATCTGCATGTGTACTTAAATATGCTTTTGCCGCAATGGCAGACAGGGTAGGGGAAGCTATTCTACCATCCGGCATCAATCTGTTTTGATGTGCATACTCCCATCGCTTCCATGTTTTGTAGGCTACTTTATTTCCTTTTCCTGCGCCATCTCTAAAATAGGTTTCAGCAGCATTTTTTATCTCCAAGAAAGTTGGATTGGGGGTTTTGATACATTTTAACCAAGGCTGTGCACCTACAAAAGTGGTAGAAGCAACAAAAAGCATTAGGGACAGTAATTTTTTAAAATTGTTCATGTGTGTTATTTTATGTTATAAAAGCTATTTATGGAAGGTTGATTCTTTTTTTCGTAATCGAATTAATGATGTAATAATAGGTTGTAGTTCCTATATAATATCTTATTAAGGCTGCACCCTCGTATGAAAAGGGACTAGCAATTACAGGTTTAATGCCTGCCTTTGGTGGTGTATTTCTGTTAACAAGAGAACTACTTCTGATAGATTGGTTTGCTTTCAAACTAACAATATCCCCTTTTTCTAAGGTAGTAGTACTATCTATTGCCAATCCGTTTTTAGATGATAACAATTGTAGTCTATCACCAGAAACCCACATAGAGTCGAAAGTAATGTGTTCCTTTTTCTTGCTTATCAAGCTGATTGTATAAGTATAATTAGTTGCCCCATTTTTGCGTCCGGGCGTTGTAATGGTTACGATTGCATCTTTTGTACTGAAGTCATTTTTTGAAATAGAAACACCCGGTACAAGCTTGTCGTACTTTATCTGGCTTGTGCCTGTGATAAAGAGTTGCAAACAAAAGGCAAAAAGAAGTACTTTATCTAGTTTCATTGTAAGTTATACTAAAATTAAAAGATAATCTGCTTATTGTTGATATCAACACTGTGTTTTGTTGCAAATTTTGCAGATATAAAGTATAGTTTGTGAAAATACTTCCCCAAAGTGAACCTCAGGCTGCAATATGCATTGTTTTTTTGATTTTTGATTAAATTTTATAAAACTTATTCTTAATTTAATGTTGACTGATAATTAAAAGAACTCATTTGTGGATAATGAACCTTGGGCTTCTACATTCTTTTTTATCTTAATGGAGGGTAATTCTATGTTTAAATGCCAAAATGATATTATTTACAGGATTTGTCTGCCTTTTTTAGACATATAAGCATTATAATTTTGATAGTCTGCCATTTTTGCACACAGTTATGTGATGGCATAATGATTGAGCAGAGGGCTTCAAAATAAAATATTATGGGCAAGATAATCGGAATAGACTTAGGTACAACAAACAGTTGCGTATCTGTAATGGAAGGTAACGAACCAGTTGTAATAGCTAACGAAGAAGGAAGGAGAACCACTCCATCCATCGTTGGTTTTTTAAAGAATGGCGAACGTAAAGTAGGTGATGCCGCAAAGCGTCAGGCAATTACTAACCCTCAAAACACCATTGCTTCTGTAAAGCGTTTTATGGGTCGTCGTTTTGATGAAGTAACGGAAGAAATTACCCATTGGGGTTATAAAGTAGTGAAGGGTGACAACAACACCGTGCGTGTAGATATAGACGGACGTTTGTATACCCCACAAGAAATCTCTGCAATGGTTTTGCAAAAGATGAAGAAAACTGCAGAAGACTACTTAGGTGTTGAAGTTACTGAAGCGGTTATTACGGTGCCTGCTTATTTCAACGATGCACAACGCCAGGCTACTAAAGAAGCAGGTGAAATTGCGGGTTTAACAGTTAAGCGTATTGTAAACGAACCTACTGCTGCTGCTTTGGCTTATGGTTTGGATAAAAAACACGCCGATCAGAAGATTGCTGTATTTGACCTTGGTGGTGGTACATTCGATATCTCTGTACTTGAATTGGGCGATGGGGTATTCGAAGTGAAATCTACCAATGGTGATACACACTTAGGTGGTGATGATTTTGATAAAGTAATCATGGATTGGTTGGCTGCTGATTTTAAAGCAGAAGAAAATATCGATTTACGTAAAGACCCTATGGCTTTGCAACGTTTGAAAGAAGCTTCTGAAAAAGCAAAGGTTGAATTGAGTTCTTCTAACGAAACTGAAATTAACCTTCCTTATATCACTGCTGTTGATGGTGTTCCTAAACACTTGGTAAAGAAATTGACTCGTGCAAAGTTTGAAGCCTTAGCAGACAATCTATTTGCTCGTTGCTTGAAGCCTTGTGAAGCTGCCTTGAAAGATGCAGGTTACAATATTTCTCAGATAGATGAAGTTATCTTGGTTGGAGGTAGTACTCGTATACCTAAGGTACAAGAAATTGTAGAGAAATTCTTTAACAAGAAACCACACAAGGGCGTTAACCCAGATGAAGTGGTGGCTATTGGTGCGGCTATACAAGGTGGTGTATTAACAGGTGAAGTGAAAGATGTATTGTTGTTGGATGTTACCCCACTTAGCTTGGGTATCGAAACAATGGGTGGTGTTATGACAACTATGATTAATAGTAACACAACTATACCTACTAAGAAAACGGAAGTTTACTCTACAGCAAGCGATAATCAACCAGGGGTACAAATACACATTCTTCAAGGTGAAAGGCCAATGGCTAACCAAAATAAGAGTTTGGGTATGTTCAACCTAGATGGTATTCCACCAGCACCAAGAGGTGTTCCTCAAATTGAAGTTACTTTTGATATAGATGCAAACGGTATGCTTCATGTAAGTGCAAAAGATAAGGGTACTGGTATCGAACAAAAAATTCGTATCGAAGCAGGTAGTGGTTTAAGCAAAGAAGAAGTTGAAAAAATGAAGGCTGAAGCTAAAGCTAACGAAGCCTCAGACAAAGAAGCACGTGAAAGAGTAGAAAAAATTAATGCTGCTGATAGCTTAATCTTCCAAACTGAGAAACAATTTAAAGAGTTTGGTGATAAGGTTCCTGCTGATAAGAAAGCACCAATTGAATCTGCACTTGCAAAGTTGAAAGAAGCACATAAGAATCAAGATATTCCATCTATAGACAAAGCAATGGAAGAATTGAATGCTGCTTGGACTGCTGCAAGTGAAGAAATTTACAAAGCGCAAGCTGCTGGTGGTGCACAACCGCAATCTGCTGGTCATCAAGGAGAAGCACACCAAGATGCAAACGAAACGGTTACAGATGCAGAGTTTGAAGAAGTAAAATAAACTTTTAAAGAAAAGGGTGGGTTTTAATGTGAAGAGCCCCAGCATATTTGCTGGGGCTTTTTTGTGCCGTTTATCAATCAGGCAACCAACTGTTGGAATACTATTTTTGTTGGTATGATAAATACGATAATATTGCTGCCTAAACCTATTTGAATGTTTAAAAGTATCGCTGTCTTTTGTGGGAGTAAATTGGGAAGAAATTCATTGTTTGAAGAACATGCCATCGAATTGGGTAAAAGGATGGTCACTAAAAAGATTAAACTCATATATGGAGGAGGAAGTGTTGGGATAATGGGTGCCATTGCAGATAGTGTGATGCAGCATGGGGGAGCAGTAATTGGGGTGATACCAAAAGCGTTGTTTAAGTGGGAAGCTGGTCACCAGAATATAACTGAGTTACATGAAGTGGAAGATATGCACGTTCGTAAAAGGATGATGTATGAACTGTGTGATGCAGCCATTATACTGCCTGGGGGTAATGGTACGTTAGATGAACTGTTTGAAATAATGACGTGGAACTCGTTAGATATACATTCCAAAAAGATATTCTTATTAAATACAGCCGGATATTATAATCACTTGCTAGCTCATCTGGAATACTCCCAACAACAAGGCTTTCTTCATGGTGACTGGAAAGAAAAAATTACAGTAGTGGAAACACCAAAGGCTATTTTTGATGCTTTCTAAAAGGATAGAAGTTAAAACCGCCACGTACCACAGGTAGTGGACTTACTGTTCCATTGGCATCTACATAATTGTAAGGAGAGTATTTGTCTTTTCCCAAATCTAGCATTACGAGTGAATAAAAGTAACTTTCACCAATTACTCTGTGGCCATATCCAATACCTACCATAAAGCTGCTGCTTTGTATTTTATAGATGGATGTGTAATTGGAAGTAATTTGCTTTTGTTTAATCCAATCTTTTTCTGGCATTATCTGAATGAAAAAATCATCAATCGGATGTATTCTTACAAAGGCTCCTAAACTATAGTTTATGTTATGGTACTTTGTATATACGTTGTAAGAACTACTTGTTGTATAATAATTGATACTGCTTGCAAGCCCTATATCAAATACATTAGACAAGTTATAGCCTATCTCTGGGATAGCCCCTAAGTTGAAGGTGGTATTCGTTTCATTGTTTCCATCAACAGTACTCCCATAACCTAGACTTACTCCTCCACCTGCAAATACTTTACTTGCATCAAAGCCTTTAGATTCGGCAGACGCAGTTTCAGCGCTCTTATGATCGTGAAAACTCTCCTGCGAAAACACTGTTTTACAAACAGGTAATAGAATCAATAAAGCAACTATTCTTTTCATAATAATACTATCATTAGTGGTAAAGTACCTTTTTTATTCCTTTCGTCCTTCATAATCGAATGTTATTATCGGCGAAAAGCGCATAAGTTTCAGGTTGCTAGATGCATGTTACTGGTTACATGTTGCTTGTTACGGGTTACTGGGTACTGGCAAACTGTAACCTGAATCCAGTAACCCGTAACCTGAACCCCGTAACCACTTACCCCTTCACCAATGCCTCATACAACACTTCCACCGGATGCAATGCCTTTCTTTTGGCACCATCCTTTATCTGGTGACGGCAACTAGTACCCGGCGCTGCTATAATTACGCTTTCGGGTTGCTTACGTACAAATGGCATCAATACCAACTCACTTACTTGCATCGATAAGTCATAATGCTCCTTTTCATACCCAAAAGAACCTGCCATACCACAACAGCCCGAAGGAATAGTTTCTACTGAATAGTTTGTTGGGAACGACAAAACCTTCACTGTATTATTTAATGCACCCACTGCTTTCTGCTGACAATGTCCATGTAGCTTTATCTCCTTAGAAGCAGTCGTAAATTGTTCTTTTTTGATGTTGCCTTTGTCTATTTCATTCGCAATGAACTCGTCAATCATAAAAACATGCTTAGATAGTTCCATTGCTTTCTCGTGCAAGGCATCCTCAACTAAATCTGGATATTCATCCCTGAACGACAAGATAGCAGAAGGCTCAATACCTATCAATGGCTTATCGGCACTTACCAATGGATACAACAATTGTACGTTTCCATTGGCAAATTGCTTGGCTTTCTTCAATAACCCTTTCGACATAGGCGCACGCCCACTATCAAGGTGATAAGGGATAATTACCTGATATCCCAGATGTTCTAGTAACAAAATCGTTTTAATACCAATTGGTGTATCATTGAAGTTGGTAAACTCATCACAGAACAAATAAACCGTCTTAGTGTCTGTCTTTTCCTTTTTACCCTTTTGTCGCTTCTCATCCCAATGCAACAGGGTCTCATTATGCAACAAAGGCATAGACCTTTCTGGAGCAAAACCAATCACTTTCTTGATGGTCTTACTGATAAAAGGTTGTTTCATCATAAAGTTATAGATACCCGGTGCAATAGAGCCAAGCTTAGCCGACGTACTGAAGTTGGCAATGAGTTGCGATCTGAACGGCACCCCATTTGCATCGTGGTAATGTTGCAGGAACTCAGCTTTTAGCTTAGCCATATCCACATTAGAAGGACATTCAGACTTGCAACCCTTACAGCTCAAACATAAGTCCATCACCTCCTTGACCTCTTTGTGATTGAAGCGATTGGTCTGTGTAGAGTTCGTCAGGAACTCCCTCAATATGTTTGCCCTTGCCCTTGTAGTATCCTTTTCATTACGGGTAGCCATAAAGGAAGGACACATGGTGCCACCGCTTAATTCTGTTTTTCTACAATCGCCCGAGCCATTGCATTGTTCAGCATGCTGCAACACATCCTGGTTATGATACCTGAAATAGGTTTTAAAAGCAGGTGTTTGCTGCCCGGGCACATACCTCAACATGGTATCCATCGGTGGTGTATCTACAATCTTATTGGGGTTGAAGATATTATTCGGGTCAAAGGCTTTCTTTACTTCTTTCAGTAACTGGTAGTTCTTTTCACCCACCATCTGTTTAATAAATTCACCACGTAAACGGCCATCCCCATGTTCCCCACTCAAAGAACCTTTATATTTCTTAACTAAGGTGGCAATCTCTTCAGCAATCTTTCTGAACTGCTTGTTGCCCTCCACCGTCTTTAAATTGATGATTGGACGCAGGTGAATCTCCCCACTTCCTGCATGGGCATAATGCACGGCATACAAGTTATCTTTAGCCAATATCTCATTGAATTCACGGATGAAGTCGGGCAAATCGGTTACATCAACAGACGTATCTTCTATTACTGCCACTGCCTTTTCATCGCCAGGAAGGTTACTCAATAAGCCCAAACCTGCTTTACGTAAGGTCCATATCTTTTTGCTGTCAGCACCGTACAACAAAGGGAAATGATACCCTAGTTTGTTAGTCCGCATGTCGGCTTCCACTTCTTTACAGATGGCAGCAATCTCTTCCCGGGTATCTCTACAAAACTCAATCACCAATATGGCACCCGGGTCTCCTTGCACAAAGAACCTGTTCTTGCTTTGCTCAATGTTGTCTTTGGTACATTCCAGAATGTAATGGTCAATCAATTCACTGGCACTAGGCTTGTATTTTAAGCCGATAAGGTTAGCCCTTAATGCTTCATCAATCGTGTTAAAGTGCACACAAAGCAACCCGACTTCTTTAGGGGGGAGATCGTTTACATGTAGTTTTATCTCCGTCAAGAAAGCCAAGGTTCCTTCCGATCCTGCAATCAGTTTACAGAAGTTAAAGTCCTCACTACCTGCGGTAAAGGGAGCAGTTTCTAATAACATATCCACCGCATAACCCGTATTCCTACGCTCTACCGATTTCTTAGGGAACTCTTTACGTATCTCTTCCTGATTGTCATAGTTACTCAGCAGG
>CAISCV010000267.1 GCA_903883945.1 uncultured Chitinophagaceae bacterium
TCATATTTCATATTTCATATCTAATCTCATATCTGCATTTTCGCCTTACAAAAGGAATTAAATTCAGTTTCTACCTCTTGTGGTACCGCATCCTCTACAGCGTGTTGTATGAGGGTATTGTTTTTGAGGTCGATGCTTAGTAAGCCATCTTTTAATACAACATTGCTTATTTCATTCCAGCTATATTTCTTTTGAGGGAAAGTATTGAATACGATTTCTTCGCCATCAAAAGCCACTTCGGGCGCTACTTTCATGGGTTTCTCTAAGAAACAAGATACCACATAAATAATAGAAATCCATTTGCCGGTTGGTAGCACAAACCATCCCCAAGCCGCAAACATGAGCCCAAAACGATAGAAGACTAGTTTCCCTTTTTTGCTTTGTACTTCACAGAAGGCAAACCACCCAATTACACCTACTGCTATTGCCACCAAAAGCCATCCCTGATCGACAGAGAGGTTGGTGTTTTTACCTTGAATGGTAGATGATGCAACAAATAGAAAAGCGGCTATGCTTAGCACAAGCATGAGTTTGCTTACATTGTCGATTAGGTCGTAGGACTTCTTTTTTAGTACAATAATGTAATCGTATGTTTTTGCCATAATTTTTTTTAAAGGCTGCAAAAGTAAGTGTCTAGCTTGTGAGTTGCGTGATGATTATCAGAACGATTGAATTGTGTAGAATTTACCCTTTACAAATATCGCTATATTACAACACTTGCACCCAACCACGCCATCATGCCAATACCCGTTTCTATGGCACGCTCATCAATATCAAACTTTGGGGTATGTACATTGTGAATGATGCCTTTCTCTTCATTTCTTACACCCAACCTGTAAAAGCACCCCGGAATAACTTGCGTATAATATCCAAAGTCTTCTGCGCCCATACGTATTTCGGTCTCTTCTACCTTTTCTTTGCCCACATAGAGGTTTGCCTGTTGCCAAGCAGCTTCTGTAAAGGCAGGATCGTTGTCTACTGTAGGATATCCTACATCAATCTTTACATCTATTTCGGCTCCCATCGATTCTACCAGTCCTATTGCTTGTTTGGTGATGAGTTCGTGTGCTTTAAAACGCCAGGCTTCATCCATTGCCCTGAAGGTTCCCATCAGTTTTACTTCGGTAGGGATGACATTGGTGGTATGCCCCCCCTGTATACTACAAATACTTAATACCGAAGGAGAAAGCGGATTGCAGTTCCTGCTAATTATCTGTTGTAAACTTACGATTAAGTGAGAAGCAATCAATACCGTATCTGTTGTAAGGTGTGGTGCAGCTGCATGCCCCCCCCTGCCACGAATAGTCATATAAATTTCATCCGCACTAGCCATTACCCTTCCTTTTCTAAAGCTTACTTTACCCACATTCAAACCCGGATGAACGTGTAAAGCAATAATACCTTGTGGGCGTAGATTATCCAATGCCCCTTCCTTTATCATATAGCTGGCACCACCCGGATTGCGTTCTTCGCCGGGTTGAAAGAGTAGTTTTACAGTGCCTTCGAAGCTGTCTTTTACCTCATTCAATATTTTTGCGGCACCTAATAAAATACTGGTGTGTACATCATGCCCACAGGCGTGCATCACCCCACTGTTCAGCGATTTGTAGGGAACATCGTTCTCTTCATCAATAGGCAAGGCATCCATATCGCCCCGCAATGCAATAACCCTGCTTTCTGGATTGTTACCTTTTATCAAAGCTACAATACCTGTTGTTGCTTTTATTTCGAAGGGTATTCCCATTGCAGTTAATTTATCTTGCAAGAAAAGACTGGTATTAAATTCCTGGTAACTCAATTCGGGATTAGCATGCAAATGCCTTCTTACGTCAACAAATTCTGCTGCATATTGCGTAGCTAATGATTGTATTTTACTTAGTAGCATTTTCTTTAGTTAAATTAGTTCCTAGATTCTGGATACAGGTTTCAAGTTACCAGTACCTGTAACCTGTAACCTGAATCCAGTAACATGTACCCTTTCCTACTGCGGGACCTCATCCGCATTCAGGGTGTATTCTATCGCATCCTCTACTACATAAACGCCTTGGGGATAATATTTATTTAGTTGTTGTCTAAACTTCTCTGCATCTTCCTTTTTAATAAAGTTGCCTACCCTCACTTTGAAATAGGGGGAATGATAGGTTAGATAAGCTTTTTGGTCTGTAAACTTTGTCAACACATCTCCCTTTATCTTGTTTGCTTCATCCCTGTTTGTGGTACTCAACAGCTGTATGCGATACCCTTTGTACAAGCCCGAACTCGTCATCATGCTAGTGCGTTTATTAATCTCTGCTTGCTTTTGCGTAAGTATATCCAAACGAGGGTCTTTACTTACAATTATGGTATCATTCGCCAACAGGTAGTTGGAAATGAGTATACATGAAAGTACAAGTATAACAATTTTCATTTATAATATATTTGTTGTTGCAAAGTAAAGTAGTTATGACTTATGAATGATGTGATAGGAGTGAAAATACCATACACTGCTCACTACTCACTATTCATTACTATTTTGGTGCTTTCTTATGTAGATACAAAGCCACAAAGAAGAAGATGGCATTGGGAATCCAAGCAGCAATGAATGGTGGAAGATTGCCTTTGGTTGCGAAGATGGTAGAGAACCTATCGGTGATGATGAATGCAGCAGCAGTAATAAACCCCATTGCAAGATGCGAGCCACTTCCACCACGTATCTTTCTACCAGCTACAATTGCACCAATGATTGTTAGCAGAAATACGGTAATACATGTAGCATCACGGCGATACAACTCTACTTTCAAATCGTTAATCCCTTCCGAACCTCTTTCTTCTTGTAATTTTATAAATCGGGCTAGTTCTTTCGAAGTAAGTTTGTCTTTTGTAAATTTATCCCTTGTAAGATCCTGCGGTTTAAAAGCAAAATTTTCTATCTTTCTGGGTAGGATTGTTACCGTTTCATTTAAGGGATGAAACGTTCGTACCAATACATTCTCCAAAACCCATTTTTTGCTCACAGTATCCCAATAAATATTTTCTGCACGTGTGTTTATGGTTACTTTATTTTCTGCTATATGCTGCATAAAAAAAGTACTGCCTCGTTTATACATGGTATCATAGCTAATGATGCCCGCATAAGTAAAAGAATCTACTTTGAAGTAAATACTCGTATTGGTATTAGCTGTTAATTGTTCGTAGGAATTATCTCTATCCACATATCGAGCTTCAAAGTCGCTACGGATTTTATTGGCATGAGGAATTAACGTTTGATTTGATACCCATAGTATGAAAGCTAGAAATGTGCCACCAATTATATAGGGGCGCAACCACCTGTTGTAAGATACCCCACTTGCCAGAATGGGAATAATCTCGGTGTTGTTTGCCATTTTGGAGGTAAAGAAGATAACCGAAATAAACACAAACAATGGAAACAGTAGCGCCATTATATAGGGAATGAACCCATAATAATAACCGCTTACAATACCCATGAAGCTTAAGCCCGACTTAACAAAGTTGTCGGTTTTTTCACTTAAATCTATGACGATAGCAATGATTGTAAATAATACAATTGCAAAGAAGAAGGTGCTTAGAAACTTTTTTAGTATGAACCAGTCGAGCTTTTTCATTTTGTAAAGGCGACAAATATAGATAGTGATATCCGATAAGTTATAAGTTATCAGGTATGAGGTATTAGTTATAAGTGGTAATTGTAGCGTTTTTAATGCTTTTTGCTACAATTACTCAATATTTTATATTTTTTACTTAACACTTATTGCCATTTGCCTCAAACTAATAGTTTATAACTAAGAACTAATCGCTACTTTCACAGCCGTAATTATTATATTTACTTATAAAACGATAAATATGCCTCCGAAAAAGAAAGTGGTTACAGTAGAACCTGACGAGAAGGTAACCAAAAAGGCCAAGAAAGTACTTTCAGTGAATATGCCTATTGAGAAAGTAGAAAGAACCACGAAACCTGCTGAACCAAAGAAATACGAAGAAATCCATTTTGTTGATAGTCAACAGCCTGTGTGGAACTATTCTTTATTTTCCGAAGAGGATATCCGCAATTTTCAGAATGGCACCCATTATAGTTTATACAAGGTGTTTGGTAATAAGCAGATTTCTGTTCTGGATATTCCCGGAACCTACTTTTCCGTTTGGGCTCCCAATGCTACACTAGTAACGGTTGTTGGATACTTCAATAACTGGAACAAAACGAGTCATCCACTAAAGGTAAGGTTGGATAAATCGGGTATATGGGAGGGCTTCATCCCCAACGTATTAAAAGGAGAGGCATACAAATACCATATTCATGGTTTTGGCGGAATAAAAGTAGATAAAGCTGATCCATTTGCACATTATGCCGAACATCGACCATTCACGGCTTCCATTACGTGGCAAACTGACTATAATTGGCAGGATGCTGAATGGATGAAAAATCGTATCAAAAACAACTCATTAAGTGCGCCCTATTCTGTATATGAAGTACACTTGGCAAGTTGGATGCGTCCCGATAAAAACAACGAGGAGAAATACAACACTTACCAGCAAGCCATCGATTTACTCGTTCCTTATGTGAAGGATATGGGTTTCACACATGTAGAGTTGATGCCTATCAACGAGCATCCTTTCGATGGTAGTTGGGGATATCAGGGAACGGGTTATTTCGCACCCACAAGTCGTTTCGGAAACCCCCAGGACTTTGCTGCTTTGGTAAATGCGTTTCACCAAGCAGGTATAGGGGTAATATTGGACTGGGTTGCATCACATTTTCCTTATGACGCACATGGTCTCTTCATGTTTGATGGAACGCACACATACGAATATGCAGATATGCGAAAAGGCTATCATCCCGATTGGAACAGCTATATCTTCAATTATAAAAGAGGAGAAGTAAAGAGCTTCCTCATAAGTAGTGCCCGTTTCTGGTGCGACCAGTTTCATATGGATGGTATCAGGGTAGATGCGGTGAGTAGTATGTTGCGGTTGGATTATAGTAGAAATGCAGGACAATGGGAGCCCAATGAACATGGCGGAAATGGAAACTTGGAAGCAATAGAATTTATAAAAGATCTGAACATTACCTTGTACAGAGACTTTCCCGATATTCAAACGATTGCCGAAGAAGCAACTGATTGGCCAGGCGTAAGCAGACCAACATTTGAGGGCGGATTGGGCTTTGGCATGAAATGGATGATGGGTTGGATGCACGATACGTTGGATTATTTTAAACTAGATCCTATCTATCGCCAGTTTCAACAAGATAAGTTTACGTTCAGCATGGTTTATTTCAAAAACGAAAACTTTATGCTTCCGCTTAGTCACGATGAAGTGGTACATGGCAAAAGCCCAATGATTTACAAGATGCCGGGCGACGAATGGCAGAAGTTTGCCAACCTGCGTTTGTTATATACCTACATGTTCACCCATCCTGGTGCTAAATTGTTGTTTATGGGAGACGAATTTGCTGCAACGGCAGAATGGAACTATAAAAGCGAATTGCAGTGGGATTTATTGAAGCACGTCAGCCATGGAGGGATGAAATTCTGTGTGCAACAACTGAATAATCTTTACAGAGGTGAACCTGCCTTGTACGACAAACAGTTTAGCTATGAAGGTTTTGAGTGGGTAGATTTAAACCATCGTTCCGAAGGTGTTGTAGTGTATAAACGCAAAGGAAATGACCCCAAAGACGATATCTTCGTAATACTGAACATGACGCCTGTCGTACGAAACAACTGGACTGTCTATGTACACAACAAAGAAAACTGGAAAGAGATTTTTAATAGTGATCATAAAGATTTTTGGGGCAGTGGCACCGTCTTCAATCCCGATATTCAATCGGAATTGGTAGATGAACCAAGTAAATGCTACAAACTTCAGATACATCTTCCTCCGCTAGCAGGAGTTGTCATCAGATAATAGTTTTTTTATTCAATTACAATAAAGGCTATCACAGGGTGTGATAGCCTTTGTTATAAGGATACATTAGAGCGATATAAACGGGGGAAGTAAAACCGGAATTAATTTTCTAATTTATCGGGGGCAATTCTCTTTTTGAGGCCTTTCTGTTACATACAGCTAATACTTCATGATTTTAAGATTTGTTCAGGATTAAATTGTCAAAGTATTTTTTTTAATAAATAGTATACCGTTCATCTAATACTGTAATGATGAGCTTTTTTCCTTGAGCTTTATAAAAATCACTTTTAATCCAATGTCGTTTAGTTAAGCATTTGCCACTAATTGCACTAATAAGCACGAATGTGCTTTATTGGTATTTATTAGTGCAATTAGTCGCAAAAACTAGTATCTATTTGTGCATCTTTATGCCTTTAAATCTTTGTGGCTAACGCTTAACTAAACGACATTGACTTTTAATCTTACTATTCGCCCCTCGTTTCTTACAGTTTACCCATTTTATATCATTTCACCCCAAAACATTTACCAGATAGCCCACTAGTTGATAATTGTCGCTTTGAAATATCATTTTTGCCCTGTGAACAAACAATAATTAATCGGCTCATTCGTCTTAAAAGAAGTTGAATGAAAAAACAAAAAGAAAAAGTATGAAACAAATTGTAAAACTGGCTTTATTAGCCTTCGTATTAATGGGATACAATGGTATTTCCCAATCCATTACCCAAACGGTGAAGGGAGTTATATTAGATAAAACATCTGAGAAACCCTTGGCAGGTGCAGGCGTGACAATTATAGGAAGTAAAATTGGTTCGATAACAGATACTAAAGGACATTTTACATTGAATAATGTTCCAATTGGTCGGCAAAAGATTGCGGTTACCTATTCGGGATATAATCCTGTTGTAATACCAGAAGTATTGGTAACCTCTGGCAAGGAAGTGATATTGGATATTCCTATGGATGAAAAAGTTGCTTCTTTGAAGGAAGTTACCGTACAGGGAACTCGAACCAGAAAAGGTGCCTCGGCTAATGAATATGTAGTGGGTAGTAACCGGTCATTTAATGTGGATGAAGTAACAAGGTTTGCAGGAGGCAGAAACGATCCCTCAAAATTGGTGAGCAATTATGCAGGTGTAGTGGCAGGTAATGATAGTCGAAATGATATTGTGGTTAGGGGCAACTCACCAACGGGGGTATTGTGGCGGATTGAGGGATTACCTTCACCAAGTCCCAATCATTATGCCACTCCGGGCACAACTGGTGGACCTGTCTCTGCATTGAATACCAATGCACTTAAAACATCCGACTTTCTTACAGGAGCATTTCCCTCCGAATTTGGAAACGCTACAGCAGCTGTTTTTGATATAAACCTTAGGGCTGGTAATGCCGACAAGAAGGAGGCAACTGTGCAATTGAACTTTTTTAGTGGCGCCGAAGTAATGCTGGAAGGGCCATTGAATAAAAATAAAAATGGCAGCTCGTATCTGATTGGTTATCGCTATTCATTTGCCCAAATAGGACAATCTATTGGTGTTAATATCGGAACTTCTGCCACGCCAAAATATCAGGATTGGGTATATAACTTCAATTTTGCTAAAGGTAAATTCGGAAAAATTAATCTATATGGTATGGGCGGATTTAGTAATATAGAATTTGATGGAAATAAAATAGATACCACCGATTTCTATGCCAGAAAAGACCAGGATAGTAAGGATGAAAGCGACTTTTCCGTTTTTGGTGCCAAACATACATTGGATATTGGCAATAAGTCCTACCTAAGAACATCCGTATCTTACGCTACCGAATTAAATAATTATTATGCCTACCAGTACCCGCTTCCTTTTGTGGATTATACAAATCGGTACCCAATTACGTCTTCGGAAAACAGGCAGAATGTACTAAGGTTTGGAAGTTACTTTAATAGTAAAACCAACTCGCAAATTGCATGGAGAATAGGGTTTACTGGGGAGGATATTCATTTTAAAACCCTTTTAATGGATAAGGCGGGTGAGTCTTTAGTTGCTCCCTTTAATGTTTTACGAAATTATAACAACACTTCTCTGTTAATGCAATATTATGCTCAATTGAAGTATAAGCCCACAGATAAGTTAACCTTTAATGCAGGACTTCATGCTACGCAATTTACTTTTAATAATACGGGTACTATAGAACCAAGAGCATCATTCAGTTACCAGGCAACAAATGCCGACCAGGTTTATGTAAGTTTCGGTTTGCATTCCCAGGTTCAGCCTTTCCCTGTTTATTTGTATCAAGATACTGTGAATGGCTTACTGAATAAAAACAACCAAAAGCTGAATTTTACCAAGGCAGCACATTATGTATTGGGTTATGAAAAAAGATTTGCAACAGATTGGCGTTTTAAGGTAGAGGCTTACTATCAATATTTATATAACGCACCTGTCGAAACAAAATCAACAGGATTTTCAATCCTTAACAGTGGTGCAAGTTTCGGTTTTCCTGATAAATCGGGCTTAGTAAACAAAGGAACTGGCTCAAACAAAGGAGTTGAAATTACAGTTGAGAAATTCTTAAGTAAAGGATATTATTTGTTACTCACAACCTCTATTTTTGATAGTAAATACAAAGGAAGTGATGGCATAGAACGAAACAGTGCCTTCAATTATAAGAATGTTCTGAACATATTGGGTGGAAAAGAATGGAAAATAGGAAAGGATAAGAAAAACGCTTTTACCATCGATGTTAAGATGACCACAATTGGTGGTTCATACACAACCCCAATAGACCTAAATGCATCTAATCTTGCCCAAAAACAAGTATTAGATGAAACAAGTTACAACAGTAAGCGATTGAGTGGATATTTTAGGTTGGATACTAAATACGGTTTTCGTTTTAATAGTGCCAAACACAAACGTAGTCAGACATTGTACTTAGATTTACAGAATGTAACCAACCAACAAAATGTTTTTCTTCAGAATTATAATGCACAGAAACAAAAAATAGGTACAGTTTATCAAATTGGGTTCTTTCCTGATATCTTGTATAGATTAACTTTTTAAACGGATACATTAATAATCAATAATTTTTCATTTTTTTCCAAGAGTTATTCTTTTCTTTCCAAAAGCTTTTCATTTTCACGTGAAAAAGGGTAGCTTCTGGAAAGAAAACAACAACTTCTGGAAACAAATTATTGGATGCTAATAAAAGAATACGTAAACAGAAATAAGAATTGCAAAAAAATGGCTAAAAGATGGGCGTTTTGATACTTTTTGTTTGGTTTGATATCGAATAATTTCATTTTTATACCCAATCACAACCATTTTGAAGTAATTATGGTAGGGTAGGGGGTAAAATGA
>CAISCV010000268.1 GCA_903883945.1 uncultured Chitinophagaceae bacterium
CCTTCAATATGTACCTGCACCAAAGATCGAAGAAGGTACTTTGCAAATGCAAATCACCTCATTAGATTATTCAGCTTTCTTGGGTCGTATAGCCGTTGGTCGTGTTGCTCGTGGTAAAATTAGCGAAAACCAACCTTTTGCTTTAATCCGTACAGATGGTCGTATTCAAAAATCTCGTGTTAAAGAATTATACATCTTCGAATCGTTAGGTAAAAAGAAAGTTACAGAAGTTATTGCAGGAGATATTTGTGCAGTTGTAGGTATCGAAGATTTTACAATTGGTGATACCATAGCAGACATCGATAATCCCGAAGCTTTACCTATCATTAGTGTGGATGAACCTACCATGAGTATGATGTTCGGTATCAACAACTCTCCTTTCTTTGGTAAGGATGGCAAGTTTGTTACCTCTCGTCACTTGCGTGATCGTTTGATGAAAGAAACTGAAAAGAATCTTGCATTAAAAGTAGAGGATACAGATAGTGCAGATAGCTTCTTGGTGTACGGTCGTGGTATATTGCATTTGGGTATATTGGTAGAAACAATGCGTAGAGAAGGTTATGAATTAACCGTTGGTAACCCTCAGGTATTGGTAAAACAAATAGACGGTAAAAAACATGAACCATTTGAGAACTTGGTGGTAGATGTTCCTTCTGAATATAGCGGTAAAGTAATTGACCTTGTAACACAACGTAAGGGAGAAATGCTTATTATGGAAAGCAAGGGCGAAATGCAGCACCTTGAATTTGAAATCCCTTCTCGTGGATTGATAGGCTTGCGTTCTCAGATGCTTACAGGTACTGCTGGCGAAGCTGTAATGGCTCACCGTTTCTTGGAGTATAAACCTTGGAAAGGACCAATACCTGGACGTAGCAATGGTGTACTAATCGCGAAAAGTACCGAAAGAACAACTGGATATTCTATAGATAAATTACAAGACAGAGGTCGTTTCTTTGTTGATCCTAATGAAGATGTATATGTTGGTCAAGTGATTGCAGAACACATTAAGCCAGGTGATTTGGTAGTGAATGCAACTGAAGCTAAGAAATTGACTAACCACCGTGCAAGCGGTAGTGATGACGCTACACGTATTACGCCAAAGATTCTGATGACACTAGAAGAGTGTATGGAGTACATTCAGCAAGATGAATGTATTGAGGTTACGCCTAAAAACATTCGTATGCGTAAGGTAATCTTGAATGAAGATGAGCGTAAGAAAACGTCTAAGAGTATGAGTAGTGAAGCAATTGGATAATTGCTACTAAAGTATAAATAAAGCCGGATTCAATATTGAATCCGGCTTTATTGTTTCTACACTATAGTGTCAACTAATTACAATATTCTGCTAGCTAAACCATCAGCTTTATTGTACAAAAAGCTTATCAAACTTTACTTGTAGCTCATTGTCTATCTTTTCCTTTCCCTTCCAATCATCCTTTCCTAAAACCCCTATTTGCGATAAATCAACTGTTCTGAAATTAATTTTGTCAAGCAAGGTTCTATCTTTAAATATAATTTTCTTATCTCCATCGAATTCAAATCCTGGATTGCCGACAAAAGAGTGTATGTCATAGCCCATTTTATTCCAATCCGAGAAACTTTTATTACTGTATGTAATAGGTAGATTGCGTGTATTAAAATATAAGTTGCTGTCAATTACGGCACTAATCTTATCCCAAGGCCCCGTTAATAGCCTTCCCTTATTCCAGATGACTACGTTGTTTTTAAAAGTAAATGAATGATGGTCTTCTATTCTTGTACATTCAAGTTGTCCCGTTAATCCATTTAAGAAGATATTATTCTGAAGCAAATTATTAGCCCCATAATTCTGATGAAAGCCTCCACTCTTGGTGTTATAAACTAAGTTGTTGGTAATGGTAACATTCGAGCTTCCTTCATCTGTATAAATACCCCACCCACCATAAGTATAAGTATAAACATCGTGAATTATATTATGGTCAATAAGATTATTTGGGGAAACGCCTAGGTTGTAAATTCCAGCCATATCATTCAATCGACCCCATCCAATATGGTGAATATTGTTATAGGAAATGATGTTGTTGTGTGATTGCGATTTTCCATACCCCCAAACCCATCCTACAGAAATTCCGGTATAATACAAGTCGAATATAGTATTGTGCGAAACCTCATTTGCGGCACTTTGCCCTATATGTATACCAACAGCCGACGGTATTACTCGGCCACAACCATTAATGATATTATTAGATATCAGATTGTTGGTAGTCATCAATGCTGAATCTGTGGTTTGTATTGGGTCGCCTATTCTTATGCCGCCAGCACCTAAATCGCTAAGTTCGCAGTGGATTACCTTACAGAAGGTACATCCTACATCAAACCAAATTCCATAATTGCCTGTGTGTTTTAGGCTACAATTCTCGAAGGTTATGTTTTGGGCATTGTTTACTTCTATAGCAGCATTCACTGAAATGGCAGCCTGTGATGCTTCGTAACCCATTGAAGGGAATGGGCATTTGGTATAGTTAAAGCTGATGCCGCTAAAAGAAAAGTTTTTTATTTTATTGTCTTTTAGTCCTTTAATGATGACTAACTGATCTAACAATGGAATTGTTGCTACAATTTTATTTGATTTGGCTTCTATTGATAGATTGAAATAAATACCACTACTGGTAGAAAAAAAAGTATTATCAGACTGAATACTAAAGTTCTTATGATTAATAATTTGATAACAAGAAGAAGCATTCATTGGATTCCAAGGAGCCATTGGTTTTCCAGTTATATAAATGAGGCTATCCTTGAAACTGATAGAGTCTATACGTTTTATGGTTACATCCCAATTTAGGTAGCACATAATATAAATTTGGTTAATCTCATTGTTGGTAAGGCTGCTTAATAAAACAAAATCTTTTGGCGTAATCTTAAATTGTTGAACAGCTATTGACGTGTGTTTTATAGAATCTTTGGTTACTATTTCCTTTACATTTCTCAGTCTATGCTCTTTGCTAAAGTCTGTGGAGGCAACATTAATTCTTTTATCATTCACAAAAAGCTGAAATAGTGAATGATTGTCTAATTGAACATTGTTTTTATCTATAAACCAGGAACCATCTTTTTGTTGTTGTAAAGAATTCATATTCCTACCGCCCGATACGATAACTTTTCCAGTGTTTTTAGCTTTAAAAGATACTTTAAAGGCTAGGTCTGCAAAACGTTCATCTATAACAATAGGGGAGGTAAGTGAATATAAACCATTTTGCACAATAAAAGTTACCTCTTTCTGGTTTCCTGCTTCTTTCAGTTTTAACACCCTTTGTAGTGCCCCATCAAATGAAGCGAATGGGCCAGATTTCGACAAGTCGTTGCCCGTTGGTGATATATAGAATTCAAGCCCTTTGCCAGTTCTGCGGTTGCTCTCAATAGAAACAGTACAGAATGTACTTTGAATGGCTAATAAAATGAAGACAATACTTATTATTATTCTCTTTTTCATAATAAATAATATTTTGAAGCGAAATAAGGTCATTATATGCATTAAAAGAATAATAATACAAGACATTCCGATTTCTTCTTGTTCACATATTGATGTAGATTGTTGAATGATTGCCCTTTATTGATTATCATCAAAGAGAAAAAAAGAACTTATCCTTTCTCTCATCACCCTCAAGTAATTTGTAATCATATCTTCGCCACATGAAAAAGTTCGTCTCATTCCTTTGTCTCATTTTCATACTTTCATTTGCAACTATTTACGGCCAGGTAAATTTTGAATTTAGAGGGGTGTGGATTGCGACAGTTGAAAATATTGATTGGCCTAGAGAAAAAGGACTTTCTGTGGAGGAACAAAAGGCATCTTATATTAAATTACTTGATAAACACCAACAGAATGGCATCAATTCAGTTTTTGTACAGGTTCGTCCTGCTGCTGATGCTTTTTATCCTTCTCAATATGAGCCCTGGAGCGAATATTTGATGGGTAGACAAGGATTAGCACCTTCTCCATCTTACGATCCCTTGGCTTTTATGATTGAGGAAACCCACAAAAGAGGGATGGAGTTTCACGCTTGGATAAATCCATATCGGGCGGTATTTAATATTAAGCATTCTTCCATTTCTCCTACTCATATCACCAAAACGCACCCTCAATGGTTTTTAACCTATGGTAATACCAAATACTTCAATCCGGGCATACCCGAAGTGAGGGCTTTTGTAAGTAAGGTGGTGAAGGATATTGTGAGCAGATATGATATTGATGGCATACACATGGATGACTATTTTTATCCGTATCCTATAGATGGAAGGGTATTTCCTGATGAAAAAACCTTTATAAAATATGGACAAGGACTTTCCAAAGATGCCTGGAGAAGAAGTAATTGCGACAGTATTATTAAAAATATATATGAAGTGATTACTGAGACCAATCCTAGAGTAAAGTTTGGAATCAGCCCTTTTGGCGTATGGCGTAATAAGAATAAAGACTTTGATGGCAGTAAAACCACGGCTGGCATTACAAGCTACGACGACCTGAATGCCGATATATTATTATGGTTAAAACAGGGCTGGATAGACTATGTGGTACCACAGATTTATTGGGAATGTAGCCATAATCAATGTCCCTACAATGAGTTGCTAGATTGGTGGAGCAAACACACTTTTGGCAGACATTTATACATAGGACACGCTATTTACAAAGCAAATGTAAATGCAGCATGGAGGGATAAAACAGAGTTGCCAACCCAGATTATTGCCTTGCGTGCATTGAAACAAACGCAGGGAAGTGCGTTCTTTAGTAGTCAGGATTTGGTTCGTAACACAAATGGTTGGGCAGATAGTTTGCGTGAAAACTATTATGCCCTGCCTGCTATTGTACCGCCCATGAACTGGATAGATAGTTCGTTGCCACCGAGTCCTACTATTACAAAGGCGGGTAGCACTATGTATACCTTTAGTTACAAAGGAGAAGATAAAATAAAAGGGTTTGCCATTTTTCAATTACCTCCTGCTGTACTTGCAAAGGTTAAAAATGCTATATTGATAAAGATATTAAATTCTGCTCCAACGGCAATATTTGATAAGAATGACATTATTACTACGCACAAAGAATATCGATTGTTTGTAGCCTCAATAAGCATTAATAATAATCTAAGCGATTGGGTGGAGTTGAAATGATGTTTTTTCGCCTCTAAGGCACAAAGACAGAAAGAAGCACAAAGAAGAAAACAAAAAGAGGAAACAAAGTGGTTAAACTTTATCTCCTCTTTCTCACACCTCACACCTCACCACTAATTTACGCTCCCCACTTTACCAAAGTGGCACCCCAAGTAAAGCCTCCACCAAAAGCAGCTAGTACGATATTGTCTCCTTTCTTTAGTTTGTCTTGCCAGTCCCACAAACACAATGGTATGGTTGCAGCAGTGGTATTGCCATATCGGGCGATGTTTATCATTACTTTTTCTATGGGTAATCCCATTCTCTTTGCTGTAGCATCTATTATGCGCAGGTTCGCTTGGTGCGGTACCAACCAATCTACATCTTCACCGGAAAGACCGTTTCTTTCCAACAATTCGGCACTTACATCTGCCATTCCTGTAACGGCGTATTTAAATACCGTTTTACCTTCCTGATGAATATAATGTTCCTTTGCCAAAACAGTCTCAACGGTTGCAGGTCTTAAAGACCCCCCCCCTTTGATGTATAGATAATCCTTACCAACGCCATCGCTTTTTAGCAAACTGTCCTGAACACCATAACCTTCTGTATTTGGCTCAAGCAATACAGCCGCAGCGCCATCACCAAATATGATGCAGTTGTTACGTTCGGTATAGTCGATGATACTACTCATTTTATCGGCACCTATCACGACTACTTTCTTATACCGACCGCTTTCTATGTAGCTAGCTCCGGTGGTTAATGCAAACAAAAATCCACTACAGGCGGCACTAAGGTCGTAGCCGAATGCATTGGTCATGCCAACTTTGTGGGAGATGATGTTTGCTGTAGACGGGAAAAACATATCTGGTGTAACAGTAGCACAAATAACACAATCAATTTCTGTAGGGTCTATTCCTCTTTTGCTCAACAGGTCTAACACCGCAGGTACACCCAAGTCGCTGGTAGCAGAACCTGGTTCTTTCAGTATTCTTCTTTCCGAGATACCCGTTCTTGTCCTGATCCATTCATCGTTTGTATCAACCATCTTTTCCAAATCGAAGTTGGTCAATTTTGTTTCGGGTACAAATCCACCAACAGCAGTTATGGCAGCAGTTATTTTACTCATGTAGTCTCTCTTTTTTATTAAAAATATCCCAAGGAGGGGCGTAAAAGTAAAAGTTTTACACTAAAACGAGCAAATTGTTATACCCAATATTGGCGTGCTATTGTAGATAATTAACAAGTAGTACTGAAATAGAGAGGCAGCAGATAACAATAAAGTGAAATAATGGGATAGGCAAAGTGTAGCTATTGCAAACCTTTAATGGATAGCGGTCTTAATTGCCTGTAGGATTCCTTGTTTATTTCTAGGAATTCCTAATTCCCAATTGCTCCTTTAAAAACTTAGAATAATTTATACCATAGCGTAGTTCGGTATAGGTATAGTCGCTTCCCAAATGTTCCAATAGTACAGTTGCACTTTCAGTTTGCGTAGTTTCTATGGCTGCAAGAATGGCCGCTATCTTTTGTTTACTTATCAATTTAAAGACATCAACCTTATTTAGTTTTACCATTTGGGCTAAATGGCCTTCGATGGTACTCACCGCAAAGTTTCTTTGCTTAGCAATGTCGGCAATACTCATCCCATCTTTATATAGTTGTAGCGTCTTGGCTTGTGTACTGCCCTCGCTTTCGCCTGTACTGCGTTCCCGCTTTGGATTCTTCTCTTGAATTTGTGAAGACAATCCGTTCTCGGCAGCATACGCCTGTAAAATCTCTAGAAACTGTTGCCCATACTTCCGTATTTTCACTTCTCCAAAGCCACTTATTTTCTTTAGCTCCTCCAAAGATTGTGGCAGGTATTTTACCAGATCATCCAAAGTGGTAGAACCCAATACAAAATAAATAGGTACGTCTTCTTCCGCCACAAACTTATCGCGCAGCTCCCTCAAGTCTTTAGCCAATTGTGGGTGTGGACTTTTCGAATTTTTATACGCTGTACCCGTCGACTTTCCAGTTGCATGCGCATTAACCCCTAATGCCGGCACCTTCAGTTCCGCTTTATGCTGCTGATATACCAGCATATCGAACCCATTGGTACAAGTAACAATCAGTTGTTGTTTGGTATATAGTTCGGCATAGGCGGCATTTAAATCGGCATAGTATTCTTTGGCATAGTTTCTACTATCCGTTACTGCAGGCGATTGCGGTATTGTTTCCAACAAATGTTGCAGGTGTCCCAAAAAGTATCCTGCTGCTTTAATTACCCGTTCCCTAACAGCTGTTTCTTCATAAGCCTGAAATAATTGTTGCAATTGCGTTTCGAACTTACTGGCAACCTGTTGTAATACTTTTACCCTGCTGGTAATGTCCGTTACCCAAGGCAATGTTTCGTTATTAAAAGAACTGATATGTTCCTTCAACAAGGCCTGTATCCCTTCCATCGAAGCAACTGCTTTATCAAAATTAAATAGTTGTATGATCGTCTTTTCTACAAACAATTGTTTGCCCAAAAACAGGTTGCTTTGCAGGGCGGTTGCATTGGTTTTACTTCGGTCGAAGGCGAGTATCCGTTCATCGGTAAACAGACTCTGGCTGGTAATATGACTCTGTAACACCAGTCCTTCCAACGAGGTACACCTGCTCAATGCCACATAAACTTGTCCGGGTGCAAAGGCACTACCGGCATCAACTACTGCTTTCTCAAAGGTTAAACCCTGACTTTTATGTATGGTAATAGCCCATGCCAATCGCAAGGGGAACTGTGTAAACGACCCCACCACTTCCTCCTCAATCTTTTGTGTGGTTTGGTCTAGCGAATAACGGATGTTCTCCCACTTCTCCCTTACTACTGCTATCGGTTCGGGCATATCGGTACATTGTACATACACCGCCGTCTCGTCTATTTTAGAAATAGTTCCAATCTTTCCATTAAAGTATCGTCTTATCTTTTCTTTATCGTTCTTTATAAACATCACTTGTGCACCCACTTTTAGTTGCAGGTCTACCTCGGCAGGATAGGCTTTGTCGCTAAACTCTCCTTCTACCATTGCTTTATAGTTGGCAGGGGCTGCAATTATGTTCTGCAACCCTGTTTGGTTGATGGTAAAAGCTTTGTTGTTGTGCGTTGTAAGGGTGATGTAACCGTCGTTATCCCTGGTAGAAAAAGAGGGATTGTATCGGCTGCGTAATATCGCCATAGCGTCTTCATCCATCTGGTGATTGCGTACTTTGTTTAATACATCAATAAACCGAGGATCGCTTTGCCTGTAAATCTTTTCCAGTTCTATATAGACAGGCGGTTGCTGCTCGGCTACTTTACTACTAAAAAAGTAGGGGCTATCATAAAACTGTTTCAATAGTTCCCATTCTTCGTTGGGTATTACGGGTGGCAACTGGTGCATATCGCCAATCAGTAATACTTGCGCCCCCCCAAAAGGTTCGTGGTATCTGTTTCTAAAATGGCGCATCACAGTGTCTATGGCATCGAGGGTGTCGCAACGCACCATACTTATTTCATCTATTATTAATAGCTCAACCCCTCTTATTGTTTCTCTTTTTTCTCTGTTCAGCTTAATTCTTCCCAATAAATGATGCTTGTCCATCATCTTCTCGTTCTGACTGTGTACATCCATCAAGTTGAAGGAACTCTTTACCGGGCCAGGGATGTAAGGGGTAAATGGCAATTGAAAAAACGAGTGGATGGTTGTACCACCTGCATTGATAGCAGCAACACCCGTTGGGGCTACGATGGCGCACTGCTTACCACTATGTTCTTTTATGTAACGAAGAAACGTGGTTTTGCCCGTACCTGCTTTACCGGTAAGAAAGATGTTTTCGTTGGTAAATTGAACGTAATCAGCCGCAAGTTGAAACAAGGTATTGTGCTCGGTAGCCATAATGGAACAAAAGTAACTTTTAAATAAGAAGCTGTTCGTGTTAAATATTTAGAACTACTGGTGTGTGTGTATTGATTGGCTAATCCTTCGTGTCTGTTGTACTTTCTCCCTTCGTGTTACTTGTGGTAAAAACAATGGATATCATCC
>CAISCV010000269.1 GCA_903883945.1 uncultured Chitinophagaceae bacterium
CCATTACTTACTTTCGCAACCTTTAGTTTTTGAGTTAAATCATTTCACTATTATGTCTCTATATGCACAACGAGGGGTTTCGGCACAGAAAGAAGAAGTACATGCAGCCATCAAAAACCTGGATACTGGTTTGTATGCAAATGCTTTTTGCAAAATGTATCCCGACTATATGGGTGGCGATCCCAATTGGGTAAACATTAGTCATGCCGATGGGGCTGGCACCAAGAGTATATTGGCTTACTTGTATTGGAAAGAAACGGGCGATATATCTGTTTGGAAGGGAATTGCACAAGATGCTGTTGCAATGAATTTAGACGATTTACTTTGTGTAGGCGTTTGCGATAATCTTTTATTTTCTTCTACCATCGATAGAAACAAAGCCGTTATCCCTGGTGAAGTATTAGCGCAGGTAATAGATGGCACACAGGAGTTTTTTAATCAACTGAAAGAATATGGTATAAACATACACTACCTCGGGGGGGAAACAGCTGATGTAGGGGATGTGGTTCGTACCATCGCTGTAAATGGTACAATGACGGCTCGTTGGCCCAAAAGCAAACTCATAACCAACGATAAAATTACCGAAGGCGATGTGATTATTGGCTTTGCCAGTAGTGGGCAAGCCTCTTATGAAACGGAGTATAACAGTGGATTGGGTAGCAATGGATTAACGAGTGCAAGACATGACGTTCTGAGTAAATACTATGCAGATAAATATCCCGAAACCTTTGAACCTAAGCTAAACAACGAAGTAGTATATATAGGTAAGAATAGGGTGGAGGACATGTTAACCGTTAACAGTTTGCCGTATTCCGAGAAAAAGAACGACTCTCCGTCAACGGTAAGCGGTCAACGGGTAACTGTAGGTAAGCTGCTTCTCTCCCCTACCCGAACTTACGCCCCATTGTTGAAGGCACTTTTGACTAGTCATTTTGAGGCAATTAATGGTATAATCCATTGCAGTGGGGGTGGACAAACAAAGTGTATGAAGTATTTACCAAAACCATTAAAGATTGTAAAAGATAATCTTTTTGATGTTCCTCCTATCTTCAAGTTAATTCAAGAAAACGCTGGAGCCGATGACAGAGAAATGTATCAGGTTTTTAATATGGGACATCGGTTAGAGATATTTACCAGTGAAACTGCTGCCAACGAAATGATAACAATTGCCAAGAAGTTTAATATTGAGGCACAAATTGTTGGTAGGGTTTATCCTTCAGATAAAAAAGAATTAGTTTTGAGTGGTGCCTTCGGAGAAATAGTTTATTAAAAACAACTAAGCTTTCACAAAGGGTACAACGTTATTTATTGTAAATCCTTGTTTACTTAGTGCTTTTTTCTTATTGTTCTTGGTGGTAATAAACAAAGGATACAATCCTTTAAAATAATACAACCTTTTTTGCGTTTTATCATTAATTCAAATTGTAGTTTATGTCAGAAACAGTAATATCACTCGAACACGTAAATATTTTTCAAGGTCAGAACCTCGTTTTGGAAGACGTAAACTTCACAGTAGAAAAGGGAGAATTTGTATATCTTGTTGGTAAAACAGGAACAGGCAAGAGTAGTCTGCTAAAAACTTTATATGGAGAGCTTAGCTTGAAAGAAGGCAAGGCAAATGTGGTGGGGTTTGATTTGAGTGAGATGGATTGGAAGAAAGTACCTTTCTTGAGAAGGAATCTAGGCGTTGTATTTCAAGACTTTCAATTGCTTACGGATAGAAATGTATATGACAATTTGAAGTTTGTATTAAAAGCAACAGGTTGGAAAGATGAACAACTGATCGAAGAAAAGATTAATGATGTATTAGATAAGGTAGGACTTAAAAGTAAAGGATTCAAAATGCCTTTTGAGATGAGTGGTGGCGAACAACAACGGGTAGATATTGCCCGTGCCTTGTTAAACTCTCCCAAATTGATACTTGCCGATGAACCCACAGGCAACCTCGACCCCGAAACAAGTGATGAAATAATGCAGCTCTTATTTCAGATAGTACAAGATTATGGAGCCACTATCTTGATGGCCACACACGATTTTATCGTTATTAATCGTTACCCTTCTCGCATCCTAAAAACAGAAAGAGGGCGTGTTTTTGATAGCAGCAATTTTGTAGCAAAAGAAAATAGTATGTTTTAAGAATAGATGGTGAGTAAACGAAAGATGCTATTTCTATTATCTTATCCCCAAATCCATTTTACCTGTTGTTTGGCATTCGCTTCGTTATCAAACATATTCAATAGCAGTTTTTGTCTAATTTCTATCTCCCCTTTGGTAAAGGGCAGGTTCTGTAATTTTTCAATAATACCCATAAAGTCATTTGCATCCTTTCCTATATAACAAGCCGATTCCAACCCACTTCCAACAACCGTTGCTTCATTTACCACGCAATGCCTGCCATTATACAAGGCATTCAATAACTTCAATTTGATACCACTTGTATGATAGGATGGCAATATGTTTATATGCGCTTTCAATATCATTTCCTGCATTTCCTTTTCAGATGGATTCGCAACAATGCAGGTGTGCATACGTTCGTGTGCAAGCGCTTCTAGTTTCTTAGACGGATTCTTACCTGCTACCACAAAAGGCACTTCTAGTTTACTAAAAACTTTTTCAAGCAACCAGATTGCAGCCCTTTCATTTACTTCAACACTCAAGTCTGCCTGATATAAACAGTAATGCCCCATTCCTTCTACACAATTTACTTCCCAGGAAGGTGGCAAATACAACGACAGATAATCGATGGTCTTACAACAAAGTTCGGATCTATAAGTAGCCACATCTTTGTGGGTAACGCCCCAAAAAGCAGTTGCCTTAGAGGCTATCTCGTGTTCATACCTTTTTAGTAAACTACTTTCTCTTAAATAATAAATCTTTTTGAGTGGTGCAGTACACGATTTGTACAAGTCGTGATAGTATTCATACTCCACATTATGTACCCGTACAAACTTTCGTCGGTTCTCAAAGCGAGGGTCTCTCAATAGATAGGTACAATGCACCCCTTCCATAAAGATGGGATAATCATCTTGCAACAGATTTTGAAACAACGTCTCATTACGCCTGCTTGCAACAATATAGGGCGTATTCGGACATACACTCTTATGCCCTTCCTGCCTTTCGTAATAATCTACCGATACACAATATTTATTTAGTTCTTCTTGTTGCCCCCTTCCATATTCAAAACAATGTAAATGAATCTTTACGCCTTGTGCTTGTAGGGCAGGAAGTTTATAAAACAAATCGAACACACCCCCATAATCTACAGGGTAGGGAACATTTAATGTGATGATATGAAGGTGTTTATCCAATTCTAATTAATGAGTCTTATAATATCTGTTTCCAGAATGCGATTAACTTCTTTTCTTCCTCGTTCCAATTAAGTTCTTTACGGGCAGCAATTGTATTAGATTGTAACGAATTATAAAGAACACTATTAGTTAATAATTTGTTCAAAGCATCCGAAATCGTTTTTTCGGAAGTATCATTTATAAGGTAAGCGAAGGGATGTTCTTGCAGGATGGCAGCATATTCGGGATAATTCACACATAGTTGCGGTATTCCTGCCATCATATAGTCGAAGAAGCGGTTTGCAAGAGAATAATATTGATTCAGGCCTGTATCTTCAAATAGCATTACACCAATATGGCATTGTTGGGTAATAAGCGCTAATTCTTTGGGTGAAACTGCCCCCTTAAAGATTACTTTATCTTCTAAAGCATATTCTTTTACCAATGCTTTTGACTGATTCAGGAAGTTACCTACCCCACATATCCATAGTACGGCATCCACGGCTTTCATAGCAGGTATCAAGGTCTCGAAGCTTCTGCCTTCATTCACCGCTCCTTGATAGATAATAGTGGGAGACAAATTCTTTGCAACCGATTGTAAGGGTTTCAATACCGGAAGATTGCGCACAATCAAATATTTCACCCCATATCTTCTTTCAAATTCGTCTTTTATAAATAGGTTCACCGTATATCCTTTAGCAAAACGAGGGACTGCAAAACGTTCTATCCCTAGCCAAAAGCGGTGTATTACTTTCCGGGTTACAATCTCCTTTTGTTCTGTAAATAATTCATGTGCATCATATACCCTTGGTTTGTTTCGCAGTAATGAAGCAAAGTAACAAGGGATGATAGTATCTAAATCTATGGCACAATAAGCATCTGCCTTTGCAAAAAGAAGATAAAAGAACAGGCGGATGTTGTATTCGGAATAAAATAAAAAGCCTTTTGTAAAGAAACAATAGAGTCGCTTCCAACCAAAAGATAGTTCGCCCAAGGGGATAGAGTTTGCCAATTTCCTTCCAATCAAAACAGGTTCATATCCTGCTTTTGCAAGGGAGGTACAGATGCGTTGCATCCGTTGATCGTAACTTAAGTCGTTGGTAACTGTCAATAAAATCCGTGGCAATAGTATCCCTTTTATCAACAAATATAGGGCAAAGGGGGGTGCTTAACTTTGGTTACACTTCCTCAAAAGTTCATTCGTGTGCAGGTTTCTATTTACTCAGTGCCTTAGTGGCAATATTTTCTTAATTTACATGGCTGCAATTAGCCTATAAAGCAAAGAAATGATAGATGAAAAGAAAACAGTTTCTTGTTTCCTAAGTAAAATAAATTCCCAAAGCTTACACTGTATAGATGCCTTTACCTTAACCTGTTGACTGATTTTGGTGTAAAACACTCAACATCAGCAAAGTGGGCTGTTCGGAACACCAACAAAGGCTAAATAAATATTTCATTTAAATATAAGGAAATAGGCTATTCTTTTAAATATATAATCATTCATAGGTTCCATAAAATAGGGTTCCTTTTTGGAACTTTAGATTCTATTACTTTGCTATTCTAAATAAGAAAATATGAATTTATATACATTGCCAAGTTCTAGTCCTAAACAGACTTTTGTACAAGATTTTGGCTTAGGTAAAATAACTATTGCATATTCCAGACCTTCATTAAGGGGAAGAACTGTATTTGGGGAAAACTCTTTATTAGCTCCATTAGGAAAACTATGGCGTACCGGAGCCGATGCCTCTACTTTAATCACTTTTTCTGACGACGTAACTATTGGGGAAACAAATATTCTTGCCAATACTTATTCTTTATTTGTAATCCCTCAAGCTTCTTCTTGGGAAATTATTATAAACAAAGGGGTAAATGGTATCAGCGCTTATACTGAGCAAGAAGATGTTTTACGAATGACTGTACCTGTGAAGAAAGTAGTAGATTTTGTAGAAACCTTTACTATCAATTTACAAAACCTTAGCTACGAAAGATGTACTATTCAGCTATCATGGGGTAATGCATTGGCAGAAGTTACAGTAGAGACTAAAATTATCGAAAAGTTGAAACATAGCTATGAAGTACAATTAGCATCCGACAACAAACCACATTTTCCTGCAGCCTATTTCTATCATCTTTTAGGAAATGATAATACTAAAGCATTAGAACACGTAAATATTGCTTTGGACAGCAATGCTAGTGCTTATTACATGCATTATTTAAAAACAATCATTGAATTTGCTTTGGGAGATTTAGAAGCTGCAAAAGCTAGCGCCAATAAAACTTTAGTAACTGCTATAGAAGCAGGTAGTGATGACTATAAAAGGCTAGCAGAGAATATATTGGTTACATTATAATAACCCTTTATAATCGAGCACATCTTTACAAAAGGTCAGTCCATGACGGATGCCATAGACAAGACATCTAGATATATGGTCTAGATTGAACATCGACTACCAATAAATAATTCTTTATTATTTATATTGTTTAAATGTTATAATAAATGTGGTGCCTACACCTTCTTCACTGTCAACCTCAATTGTACCACCCAATGAGGTTACTTGTGAATGTATTAAATACAACCCCATTCCTTTGCCATCGGAATTGCTATGAAAACGTTGGTAAAGACCAAATATCTTATCTTTTACTCTTTTCATGTTCATTCCAATACCATTATCGGTGTAAACAAGCTTCGTAGCACCTGTTGGTTCTTTTGTTGTTTTGATGGTGATGTGGGGACGCCTTTTAGGATGGGCATAGCGCAATGAGTTTGTAATTAAATTCAGTATGATGCTCTCCATGTAGGCATTGTTGAAAAGAACTAATGGCGCTTCGGTAAAATCATCTTTTATGATTGCTGCCATTTCTAGTAGTTTCATATTTACCGATGCTTGTACTTTATGGAATATTGCTTTGAAATCAACCGCTTCTTTATCCCAACTTGGGTTCTCTTTTATAATTAGTACTTTTATCAGATCATGTAAAGTCTCACTTAAATAGCTGGTAGAAATTTTGAAACCTTCTATTAGTTTTAGTGTCCTTGCATCTTCTATTTTATCGGTTTTTAGTAAGTTGCAAATGGACATCAGGTTTGTTAATGGCGCACGAAGGTTATGTGTGGCTATATAAGTGAACTGAGTAAGCTCCTTATTGTTTTTTATTACCTCTTGCAATAGAAGCTCCTTTTCTTTCGCTGCCTCTATTTCTTTTGTTACATCTCGTTCAATAGATATCCAATGGGTAAACCATCCATTTTCATTTGCAATAGGTGTAGTACGTATATTCACCCAATATTTTTCTCCATTCTTCTTGCTGTTTAACAACGTAACTTCAGATGGTTCCCATTTTTCTAGGGCATCCCTAAATTTATCTAACTCTTCTCTGTCCGTCTCTTCATTTTGAAAAATCCTCGGGGTCTTTCCAATTAATTCTTCTTGGCTATAGCCTGTCATTTTAGTAAATGCCTCATTTGCAAATACTATTCTTGGACCTGGCTCATTTATAGGTTCTGCTTCTGTAATTAAAACAGCATCATTTGTGTTTACTATCACCGATTCCATTAGTCTTAGTCTCTCTTCTTCTACTTTTTGTTTGGTAATATCCTGCATCGCCCCAATCATCCTTATAATTTTTCCCCTTTCATCTATTATAGCAAAGGTTCTATCTCTTACAGAAGCGTAGCTTCCATCTGCCTTTCTTAATCTGTATTCTACAATCCATCTATTGTATCTAGTATTCGAACTAAGTTCTTTATTTCGGCCTTTCAATACCAAATCAATATCATCTGGATGAACATTTTGGGTCCAAATATTATTTTCTAAGGGCATCCATTCATCAGCAACTTCGTGACCAAACAAACTAGTGAAGTTTTTACTGATAAAGCCCTCATTTTTCAGTAAATCTGCTTCCCAAATTACATCCGATGTGGCTAGGGTAGCATACTCATATCGTTGGTTACTTTGATTTAATTCTTCTTCTGCCTTTTGTTTTTGTGTGATATCGGTAAAGAAAACGTAATTCAATTCTTTGCCCTCAAAAAACAAATATTGCAACTTACACTCCACCAATATCAGGGTATTATCTTTTTTCTTAAAGGAGGTGTATCTAGTTAAAGATTTAATTTCACTTATTTGATTATTTAGTTTAATTTGTTCTTCATTACCAATTAAAATGTCTAAGTCTCGGATATTTATTTCTTTAAATTCATCGGTTAAATATCCCAAAACATTCAAGGCTGCTTCATTAAAATCATACATCCTGCCATTATTGATGTCTACTATAATAGAAGGTGTTTGTATGTTTCTAAACCCAAGCTCAAATAGCTTGGCTTTTGCGTTTGCAATATGTATAGTGGTTGTGTCGTATGCATAACCTATAATCATTTTTACTTTCCTATCATCATCCAACACAGGATAAATATTTCTGGATACGTAAACAAGTTCGCCTAATCTATTTTTTAGTTCTTCCTCCCAAGTTATTATCTTATTTTCATTAATTGCCTCTTGGTAAACCTTCATTCTATCTTCAATAACAACCCCATTACCCCCTTTTTTGTGGGTTATATATTCTCTATCAGTTTTACCAATAATCCATCTTCTAGTTTCAGGATTACTTAGTGCTGCGGGATTAATAAACCGATATCGAAAATCTTCAGATAAAACTGCAATTTCACAGGGTATGCTATTTAATATATCTTCATAAAACAACCGTTGATTATCTAGTTCTTGCTGCAACTTCATTCTTTCTGTGACATCAATAATAGAACTAAATGCCAATTCCATTTCTTCATGTTGTATAATCTCCGTCCTTATTTCTACATATACCAACGATTTGTCTTTTCTTATGAGCGTGGTTAAGTAAGGCTTGTTGGGACCATTCTTCAATTTATCAAACCTTTTCCCCCAAGTATCAATAGTATGCTTGGTTGACAATTCTATGATGTTCAGTTTTTTATATTCTCTTGGGGTATAGCCGAGTAGATTGCAGGCTGCTTCGTTAAAATCATATACAGTGCCATCTTTATAAGTATAATGCATTGGAATGGTTGCATTCCTAAAAGAGAAGTCGATAATTTTTAAATTCTTATCTAATAGTTTCCTATCGGAGAGGTCTTTAACATAAACGCAGATTATTTCTTTGTCACCATATTGTAAAATTTGCGAATTTATTTCAACATCTCTAAAAAAACCATCCTTTGTTTTACGTTTCGACTCAAATGTTTGTCCACCGCTTTCTCGCAAATTTATCCAGTATTGCCTCCACGATTGTGGGTCGAACCCTCCATGCAACTCATATATTTTATACTTGCTAAGTTCATCTTCCGAAAAACCATAGTCATTCAAATAAGCTAAATTGTAATCAATTATATGACCATCCTCAGCTAAAAACAAAGTGGCTATTGTTGATTGTTTAAATGAGTAATTTACCAACTCCAATCTTTCTTCCAACCGCTTCTTTTCGGTAACATCAACCATAGAGGTATAGCAAAGCTCCAAGTCTTCATACACCATTATCTGAGAAATATGCTCTATAAAGCGGTACTCATTGTCTTTTCTTTTTAGGATAGTTACATAAGGCTCACTCGATACAGTTTTAAAGCTTTCAAAACGTTCTTCCCAAGATTCAGGATTGTGACGCAACGATAAATCAAACAGCGATATATTTTTATATTCCTCCATTGTATAGCCAAACAAACGGGCAGCTGCATTATTAAAATCATAGATAGTACCATCCTTTCTCAAAAAATGTTTGGCAGTAATGTCATGCGTATAGGCAAAATCTACCACCTTCAATTGTTTCTCTTTTGCTAGCTTCTCGGTAACGTCAAATACATAAACACAATTAAGTTCAATATCTCCAAACTGTATCATGTTGGGATGAATTTCCACATCTATAATGGTTCCATCATTTTTAATTCTTTTGGCAACAAACTGCAACCGCTCCTTTTCCCTCAAGTTATCCCAATACTGTTTCCAGGATTCAGTTGTAAAGTTGGTGCCGAAGTCAAATGCTTTTTTGGTCTTCACCTCTTCTAAACTAGTATACCCATAAATTTTTGCAAACGCTAGGTTACAGTTATAAATACTGCCATCCTCCTTAAAATAAACAATACCCCAAGTGGCATTATCTATGGTAAAAGCAGAAAGTTTCAGTTGGTCTTCTACCTTCTTCTTCTCCGTTATGTCTGTAAAATATACACAGTTATACTCCTGATCACGATACTGTATAAAATTAGCCTCTATGTTAGCATTTATTATGTCACCATTATTCTTCCTCAGTGTAGTTTCAAAACTTAATGATTTTGCTTTCTTTAGTTCTTCCCAATGAACAGGCCAAATGCCATTATGATAATCAGGATCGATGTCGGGAATAGATATAGATTGATATTCTTCTTTGGTATACCCCAATAATTGGTGGGCGGCATCATTAAAATCGAAGACTGAACCATTTTTTCTTAATATATTTATAGGAGTAGTTGAATGTCTAAAAGAGAAATCTATTAGCAGCTTTTTCTCTTCTTGCTTCTTAACCTCCGTAATGTCCATCACATAACAACAGTTTAGTTCCAGGTTGCCATATTTTACCAGAGAGTACGTAATTAAAACATCTATTAGGGTGCCATCTTTCTTTTGTTGCTTTGTTTCAGATGTTACTTTACCCCTTTTTCTTATTTCAGTCCAAAGCTTTGCCCACCTATATTCATTGTAATCTTTGTCGAAATCATACATTTTAAATGAGTAGAATTCGTCTCTGGTGTACCCCAGATTTTTACAACCTACGTCATTAAAATCATAGATTGTAGCATCTTCTAGCAAATAGTAAATGGGTATGGAGGCATTACTAAGGGTATAATCAAGTAATTTTAGCTTTTCTTCTAATAACCTTTTTTTCCTAGCCTCTATGAGTGACATCACTTGTTTGGAAAGCTTCGTTAACGCCTCTTTTTGTTCATCTGATAGTTTTCGGGGCTTTTCGTCTATCACACAAAGTGTTCCCAATGCAAACCCATCAGTATCTACTAGAGGAATGCCCGCATAAAAAGCAATATTTGGCTTGCCAGTAACCAATGCATTGTCATGAAACCGCTCATCTAAACGAGCGTCTTCTACTTCAAATATTATTTGGGGTTGGTTGATGGCGTGGGCACAAAAAGAAAGGTCTCTGCTTGTTTCAGTTGCAGATAGACCTAAGCGCGATTTAAAAAACTGCCTGTCCTTGTCTACTAAAGATATTAAGCTGAAGGGAGTTTGGCAAATGACGGATGCCAGAAAAGTAATGTTGTCGAAATCTTCCTCGGGCAAAGTGTCCAACAGATTATAACTAGCTAAAGCCTCTAGCCTCTCTGATTCGTTGAAAGGGAAAAGTGGTGTTGTCATTTAAACTAATTTCGAGATAAATTACTGAATTAAGATATGTTGTATTTTTACGAATATATATATATATGCAGTAGCAATTTCGTAAGAAACAAACGAATTTCATATAATAGTCATTTAGTATATTTTATTCGTCATTTAAAGCGATTCCGAGCTAGTCTATATCATTCATAACTACCTAAAAGACATCGAATATGGCGTGTTAGTTGCGGTGTTTTAACAACTAATACTTAATATTTTACACAACACATCCCCTAATCTTCACCCTCTATCTTTTTATATACGCATAAATCTTACATAAATAATACCTACCTGTAAATGCATCATATATATATGAATTAAAAAGAGCGTCGTATTTTTTGGTATGCCGCTAAAACACACGGATTTATGTGTTCCCCATTCCAGAACCACATGAATCCGTAAGGAAACAAGGGTATTCGGTTTTTGAACCGCATGAATCCACACGAATTCATCATCCTCCGGATTTTGAACCGCATGAATCCATACGAATTCATCATCCTCCGGTTTTTGAACCACATGAATCCGCACGAATTCATCACTCTCCGGTTTTTGAACCACGTGTTTCCTTACGGATTCATGCGGTTCAAAAACCGAATACCCTTGTTTCCGTACGAATGCGGCACCTTTCTTTTCCTGAACCGCATGAATCCGTGCGAATTCATCACCCTCCGGTTTTTGAACCACGTGTTTCCTTACGAATTCATCACCCTCCAGCTTTTGATACCCCTGAATTCATACAAATCCATCACTACATAAAACGGGATTACCTTGTTTCCTTCTGTATTCATCACCCTCCAGTTTATGAGACACCTGATTCCGTCTGTTTTCAACCCTTCCTGTTTTTTTTGCCTAAGGGAGTCACATCCTTTTGTTAAAGTCGTATTTATTTTCCCTAATTATTCTCAATAACCGATTACCAACTTTTAATGGGCTACATTTGCATCTTAATTATCTAAGTAAGGTCGACAAATAAACCTGCCCCCCTCATTTTCCTAGTTACAGTTGGAGTAGAAAAAGTATTTATTCATTTTTCAAAACATGTATCATGGCAAATAAACCGTTAGGAATCTTCGTAAATCGTTTCGAAGCCTGCACAAGAAACAACTTCACCACCGCATCTGCATTTTGCTTATTTCATTTACAAAGCCTTTTTGCCGACAGTACCACATCGGCAATTGCACTTACGTGTTACAACAACATAAAACCTGCCTACGACCATTTTGAGGCCACCCGTGTAGCCCAATCCAGCCAAACGGGCATACAAGGGGGTACTGTTTTAACGTTCAAACAAATATTGAAGGCTATGCCTGTAGATGTAGAAAAATGGCAAACAAACATAAAGGCTGTTTACCCCGAAGGAAGCAGCAGTTATGTGGCTATGTTTCCACAAGGAAAATCTTTACTAAACAAGGGTAAGCAGCAGAACAGGGTAAATGCAGTGTTGGCACTCATTACTACCATCGGTAGCGACGCAAACCTTGCAGCAGAGAAAATAGTGATACAAACATTTTACACGGCTATGCTATTGGCATACAGCAATAAAGGAATCTCTAAAAAAGAAACAACCACCGACAATACAGCCATAGAAGCAGCTAGGATTGTTATGTGCGATGAAATGGAAGGCAACTTTGGGTTGTTGATTGCTGCCTATAAAAAGACCCCTGCTTTGGTAGCCAAATATTATGATGAATCGTATTTGAATAATAGGTTGCAGGTGATTTATAACCTGAAAGTAAAAAAGTCGACAACCAAGAATGCCATCAAACGTACGTTCGCAAACCCGCTCACACAAAAATTTCAACTAACCAACAGAACCAATACTACGCTAAAAGTATACCTGGCACTCACAAGATATGGCTTGGTGGGTTTGGTGTATGTAACGGTTCCACCGGATAGTGTGGGTATTTACGACCTTACCGCTATGGGCGATAATACCACCCATAAGTTTTTGAATGTCCTGAATACCAATGAATATATTGCCGCAGATATTACCATAAAAGTACTGTAGTAGTGAGTGGTAATGTGAATGGTGAGATGTGGGTTGAAAAAGGCTTGAAGTAATAGGTAATTAATTGCATTGGAGTTCTATTACATAAAATTAAGTGGGGATGCTATTTTGATGTAGGACTACCTCTTTGTTTGGGCTGACCTTTAAATGCCAATTTTTTAACAGTAACCGTCTGTGAAGAAAGAAAAAAACCTGTTGGAAGCCCAAACAGCATATCTAAAACAGACAGACGTTGTTTAACAGTATAATTTACAGCACCTTTTGCCATCTTCTTAGCGTCCACCGTATTCAAGGGGGATAGCCCCCACAACAAATACCACCTCTTTTTGCTAACAGATACCACTTTGGTAGCCGCTACCGTACTGTCTTTTCTAATTGGCTTCAGCGTTACTAAACCTTTGCCAATATCTTGTTTAAAAGTAAAACAAGAAGACAGCAAAAGCAAAAGACCCAATACGGTAAAAAACACCTTCATATATACGCTATTAAGAAGCTATGGTATAATTAATTAAGCAGTCCTATTATTTCTCTGCTAGTTTTTTCTCTAGTTCCTGAATTCTTTTCTCTAGTGCAGGGAGGTTTCTAAAGATAGCTTCTGCCTTTTTCATAGAGATATAGCTTTGTGCAGGGTTACCGGTTACAGAGGTATTGGGTACAGTGATGCTACTTGCCACGCCACTCTTGCCATTTATTTTGGTGCCATCAGCCACACTAATATGTCCTGCAATGCCTGCTTGTCCGCCAATCATAACATTACTACCAATTTTGGCACTACCACTTACCCCGGCTTGCGCCGCCATCACGGTATTTTCGCCTATTTCTACATTATGTGCAACCTGTATCAGGTTATCTAGCTTAACCCCTTTTTTAATAACAGTAGAGCCCATTGTTGCCCTGTCTATGGTTACATTGGCACCAATCTCTACATAGTCTTCTATAATTACATTGCCTATCTGTGGTATCTTCTTATAACTACCATCTGTTAGCGGTGCAAAACCAAAACCATCACTACCAATTACACTGCCTGCATGAATAGTAGTATTTGCCCCAATTATACAATTATGATAAACCTTTACGCCGGGGTGTAGCACGGTATTATCTCCGATTGTTACATTATTGCCAACAACAACCCCCGAGTATAGTTTTACGTTGTTTCCTATTACAACGTTGTCACTAATGTAAGCAAAGGCTGCTACAAATACATTGTTACCAAGTTTAGAAGACTTCGCTATATAGGCAGGGTCTTGTATACCTGTTAACTGCTGACTAGCTATTTCCTCGTATTTAATTAATAAGGTAGCAAAAGCAGAATAAGCATCTGGTACTCTAAGGAGGGTAGCAGAAACAGGTTCTTTCAATAGTAAGCTTTCATTTACAATAACGATGGATGCTTGGGTAGTATATAAATGTTCCTCGTATTTAAGATTCGCCAAGAAGGCTAGCTGCCCTTCTTTTGCCTCTTCAATTTTTCCAAAACCATCAACGGAAGCATTTGCATCACCTTCAATGGTGGCACTGAGTATCAAGGCTATTTGAGCGGCAGTAAATCGCATAGTTTATTAATTCAAATTACATTATGTTTTCAATATCGAACATAGATAATGGCAAAGATTTCGTTATTATTTATTAATTAAGCGAGCAAATGTAGAATTTTTTAATGGGTGCAGATATTGTTTGATGAATTAAAGGGTTATCAATGCTTGCAATGTCTTTTATACTACCATCTTTAAACACAATATTTATTTTATCGTCCCCCATATTATACATGGTGTTGTCTGCCTCGCCCGTAAATACAAAATAAGAAGCGCCCTCTTCGTCCACACCTAATGTTTCACTTGCTTCTTGTAATTTTAATTGTATCAAAGGTTTATCGAAAGGCTCAGACTGAAGTTTTATTTTTAATAATCTTCTGTTAAGCAATCTTTTACACAACTCACTCAATACAAAGTCTGTGTGATGCACCCATCGTTTTATGGCAAAGGTGCAATCAGAATCATCTAGTTCACAAAATTTATCCAGCATCTCTTTGTTTACAAAACCATCAAACTCAAACAAAAAGAAATCAATAGACCCACCTGTCAGTAGGCTTTTATCGCCATCTAGTGCTAATAACTTTGCCCTTTTAAGTAGATGTACCAGCATTATCTCAGCGCTTAACACTGTTTTATGCAGGTACACTTGCCAATACATCTGTCTTCGGGCTACCAGAAATTTCTCAATACTATAAATACCTTTTTCTTCTACTACTAGTTCACCGTTGTGTACGGTAAGCATTTTTATTATTCTGTCATAACCAATTACCCCTTCACTCACTCCCGTATAAAAACTATCTCGGGTTAGGTAATCCATCCTATCTACATCTACTTGCCCACTCACCAATTGATGCAGAAACTTTTTGTGATAAGTCCCTTTAAATATTTCGATGGCCATAGTCAACTGTCCGCCTAATTCCTCATTCATGGCTTGCATCATATACAAACTAAGTTGCTCGTGATGTACCCCTTTTACCAAATGCTTTTCCAATGCATGAGAAAAAGGTCCATGTCCAACATCGTGCAACAATATAGCCGCTTTGGCAGCCAATTCTTCTTCGGGTGTAATTTCAATTTCTTTCAGCCTAAGTTCATTAATGGCATTGCACATCAAATGATAAGCACCCAAAGCATGATGCAACCTGGTATGTACAGCACCAGGATAAACCAGGTAGGCCAATGCCATTTGATGAATGCGGCGTAAACGTTGAAAATAGGGATGTGCTATGATTTGAAAAAGCAGTGGGTTATTGATGGTAATGAACCCGTAAACTGGATCGTTTATAATCTTTTGCATTGGCGTAAAGATAATAGTACGGCATTTAAGTTTTGGGTTTATGTTTTGTAAGAGAGAAGATTATGGTTTCGGTAAGCTGCATTTATATAAATTCGCTCATTAAATTAATTAGCAAAATGAAGAATTTACTGCTTGCAATAGGTATCTCTTTACTATTTAGTTCGTGTTACAGTACATTGATTGTGGCAGGTACTGGAGCTTCTAAAAGCAATGTTGTTGAAAAGAAACAATGGTATGCACTTTGGGGATTAGTAAGACTAAACCATGTTGACCCTAAAGTATTAGCGGGTGATGGTGCAAACTATACTGTAAAAACGGAGTTCACTTTTAAGGATGTTATATCGAATGTTTTTACTTCTATTGTTTCGATAGAATCTAAAACAGTAACTGTAATTAAATAAAAAAGGGCTTAAAAAACAAAAAGCCGCTTCATATAGAAGCGGCTTTTTTATTAAGTCCAAATCACTAAAATTATTTCTTAGTAGAATCTTTCTTAGTAGAATCAACTGCAACTTTAGAAGAATCTTTCTTAGTAGAATCCATTGCCATTTTAGAAGAATCAACTTTTGTAGAATCTGTAGCAGGAGCTTCAGGTTTACCACCACCACAAGCAGCAAATACAACTGCTAAAGAAAGAACTGCGAATAATTTTTTCATGTAATTTTTATTTTATTTGTTATTTAATAGAAGCAAAGATATAAATGTGAATGAAACTACCAAATTTTAGTTAATATTTATTTTTTCCTAAAGAAGATTCTAATAGGCACCCCACAGAAATCGAAGTTCTTTCTCAATTGATTCTCTAAATAATTCTTATATGCCAATTTTATATCATCTGGATAATTGGTAAAGAAAGCAAAGGAAGGAACGTGCGTAGGAATCTGCGTAACATACTTAATTTTCACCAAATTACCTCTCACAACAGGTGCTTGATAAGATTCAATGGCTTTTAGCATAATCTCATTCAATACAGAGGTTTGTATTCTTCTTTTCTTGCTGGCATATACATCCAAAGCAACTTCTATCACTTTAAATATCCTGGTTTTTTCTTTTGCAGAAATAAAGATTACAGGCACATCCGTAAAGGGTGCAATCCTTTCTTTCAATTGTTTTTCGTAGTCACGGGCGGTATTTGTTTTCTTGTCCTCTACCAGATCCCATTTGTTTACCAATACCACTACCCCCTTTCCTTTACGGGTTGCCAAACTAAAGATATTTACATCTTGGGCAGTAATACCATTAACAGCGTCTATCACCAACAAACATACATCCGCCTCATCCATGGCACGGATAGCCCTTATTACCGAATAAAATTCTAAGTCTTCTTTTTCTTTAGATTTTTTTCTAAGACCGGCTGTATCAATCAATATAAATTCTTTTTGGAATAAGTTATAATACGTATGAATGGTATCTCTTGTTGTGCCTGCTATATTACTTACAATAGTGCGTTCTTCACCTACCATTGCATTTAGCAAAGATGATTTACCTACGTTTGGTTGACCCATAATAGCAAACTTCGGCAACTCATTTTCTATAGAAGCTGCTTCTACTTCTTCGGGAGTTATTGGTTCTACAATGGCATCCAACAGTTCTCCGGTTCCAGTACCACTAAGGCAACTTACGGTATAGATCGTATCAAACCCAAGGCTATAGAATTCTGTGGCATCTAGGTTTCTTTGCCCATTATCTACTTTGTTCACTACCAGATAAACAGGTTTGCTGCTACGTCTAAGCAAATCGGCCATAGCTTCATCCAGATCCGTTATGCCCGTAGTCACATCAACCATAAATATGATGGCATTTGCTTCATCAATAGCTATTTTAACCTGTTTGCGAATTTCTGTTTCAAATATATCTACCGAATCGGGCACAAACCCACCAGTATCTATCAGGTTAAAAACCTTACCATTCCAGTCGGCAACACCATATTGCCTATCTCTTGTAACGCCACTTATGTCGTCTACTATTGCCTTCCGTTGTTCAAGCAAACGATTAAACAAGGTGCTTTTGCCCACATTGGGCCTGCCTGCTATTGCAATTGTATATCCTCCCATAATCTTAAAATTGATAATTGGTAATTGACAATTAATAACCCACTGCTAATCAGTATCAATTATCAATTATCAATTAATTTTAATTGTATCCAAACTCTTTTAATTTCAAATCGTTGTCCCGCCACTTTGGTTTTACTTTTACAAATAATTCCAAAAATATCTTTTGTTGTATAAACTCCTCAATATCTGTTCTAGAAGCAATGCCAATTTTCTTTATCATATTTCCCCGTTCTCCAATAATGATTGACTTCTGCGAATCTCTGTTTACTATAATATCCGCTTGTATTTTGGTAATACCCTCTTTTTCTTTGTATTCGTTAATCATTACCGCAGTTTGGTAAGGTATTTCATCACCAAATAATTCATAAATCTTCTCTCTAATTATTTCACTCACAAAAAAGCGAGTAGGCAAATCGCTTAAGTCTTCATTATCATAAAAGGGTACACCCTCGGGGAGTTCTTCAATGATAGCAGCTAATAACTTCTGAAGATGATTCTTTTGTAAGGCAGATATCTTTATGATCCTTTTACAATAAGATTTGTCTTTAAAAAAAGCCTCGGCCTCTGTAATCTTACCATTTCCAGCAATATCAATTTTATTAAGAATTAAGATGGCAGGTACTTTTAGCTTTAATGCTTGAAAGATGGCATCACACTCTTCGAAGTTATCATTCAAATCCATTATCAGCAAGGCGAGGTCTGCATCCTCTAAGGCACTTTTTACGGCGCCCATCATCTTTTCGTGCAGTTTGTATTTTGCTTCTATGATACCGGGTGTATCCGAAAAGATAATTTGATACTCATTTGGTTTATTCAAGAAAGCTTTTATACGATGTCTTGTAGTTTGTACTTTGTGAGATACAATTGCCATCTTTTCACCCATCAGTGCATTCAGCAAAGTACTTTTGCCTGCATTGGGTTTGCCAAAAATGTTTACAAAGCCTGCTTTCATAAATATTTAACTTGAATAATTTGAATGAAACAACTAATTTATTGATTCATATCTTTCCTTTTCTGTTTCTTCTTTGTCTTAGTATCTACAAAATTATTTCAGAAACTAAAAGAGGTTGTCCCATTTAAATGAGACAACCTCTTTACTTGTTGCGAGGATAGGGTTCGAACCTATGACC
>CAISCV010000270.1 GCA_903883945.1 uncultured Chitinophagaceae bacterium
AGGGGTACTTTTATTATTGCCCATCCAATCAATGATATCCTTTTTGATAAACCGTAATGTGCCGTTGTTCAGTTTTGTAAAAGGTATCTTTCTTTTAAAGACTAGCTGTCGGATATATTCTTCCGAATAACCAGTTATTGTTGCACAATCATCAACCTTTATAAACGTATCTGTTGTTTGACTGCGTTGGTTCTTACTGGTATATCTGTCATCAAGGAATTCTATCAGTTCCCCAACTGTTATATCTATTAATCTAATGTCACGAATGTCTTCTGCCATAGTTTTTGATTTGTTTATTACAAAAATATCATGCAGATATTACCCCACAATCAGCCGCATCAACACTAGTGCACTAGCTGCACTAGTGCTAGTGCAGCTAGTGCTCTGCCTGAAAATAAAGGCACTTTATTATTGACAAAAATGACCTCATAAAGCACATTACATCGGAAGCCAATTGATTATTTGAATCTATCTGGAAAATAAACTTCCCACTTTATACTACTTACTTTAGTCTTATTTACTGAAAAATTCGACAAAAGTGAATTAAGCTTTTCATCGGATTCCAGAGCTGCATCATAATCTTCAACATAACTGCCAAAGAATTGCAGGTAAAGTTTCTTGTCTTTGTGGGTGGTACTGTTTTTCATGTAAAATTTGTGTATTGCGAAGTCAACAACACTTCTAGGATTTTGAGGATTCACATTCAGTTTGTATTTTGGTTCAATTGGCGTTGAAGGGATTTTAAATCCATTCTTGAATACTTCTTCTACTTCCTCCTTTCTTAAAAAGGGCTTCTTGTATGCTGATGTTTCTTCATAAAGAAAGGAGAAATATTTTCTGATTTCTTCTATGTTAAAATGACCTTTTATTTCTATTGCAGCATTAGGACTTGTAATAGATTTCTCTGAAGAGGTTCTTATGTTTTCTTTTAATTTTTCTTTTGTTTTATTAGAATCAGTTGCTAGTTCTTTTTCTTCATTAATCCAATTTTTTATAATAGTAACTGATTCTGGCAAAAGACAGAAAATGCCGTCATTTTCCAGAAATTGATAAAGAAAAATATTTAGATTTTCTTTATCACCATTAAAGTTATCATGAACCTGAAAATCAAGAAACCCATCAATTGATGTTTCTGTATTTTCCAACAGGTAAAGCTTTAGCATAAATAGAATTTTAAAGAATTCGGTTCTTGTTTTATTCCTTTGGATACTAAGAATAACATCTAAGTCATAGAAGTCATTTCCGGAGGAGAAAAAATCAGGAATGATCCTGGTTGCATATTCCGGATGACGCACAGCATTATAATACTTTTCATAATAAGAATTTGATTCGCCCTTGGCGGGTGCTTGCAGGAATGGTTTTATTTCTGCTCCAATTACCGCATCCTTTAAACTTTTAAAAACAATCATTCCTTGAACGTAATCTAGGCTACCAGTTTCTATCTGTTCGTTTACAAAATTCCTCAATTCTGTAAGCTCAATATGATAATCGGTTGTTGATATTTTGTTCATGAATTTGTTTTTATTAAATCATCTAATCCAATCAATTTCAATTTTACGTTTCAGATCTTACTACAGCATCGGTAATAACTCCGAAGCTTTTTGCTTTATTTCATCTACAATCTCTGCATACACCTGCGTGACGGCAATACTTGAATGTCCTAATAACTTGGAAACTGTATAGAGGGAAACACCATGCGTCAAAGACATCGTGGCAAAAGTGTGGCGTCCTACATGGATATGTACATTCTTGTCAATGCCCGCTTTGGCAGCTATTTTTTTCAGGCACACCAACACATTTCGTTTGGAGCCCAGATGAGCAAACACATACTCACTATCCTTGTATCTTGTTTTACTCTGAAATGCCTTAATGCTTTCCAACTGTAAAATTGCTTGTTTGGACAATGGCATGTAATAAGTGATAGAATCCCTTTGTTTCTTTTGTGAGTAAGTAAGCGTGCCATCCAATATATCACTCCACTTAAGTTTCAGCAAGTCGCTCTCTCTAAGTCCGGTGAAGCAGGAGAACAGGAAAAAATCCTTTATGTCTAAGCGCTTGATATCTACAGCCTGAAACCTTCTTAATTCATCGAGTGTAAGGTATTCAATTTTCTTTTGTTTCTTGGCAGGAATATCACCACCCTTACCTCTTTTCAGGAAATTAAACGGATTGGCTACTATAATCTTATCAGCAACTGCCAGATTAAGAATGATATTCATCCTAGATAAGTAAAGCCTCACAGAGGTAGTGCTCAATTTATTTTGTTGTTGCAGGTAACTGATAAAGTCCTTTAACAGATGTTCATCAAGCTGTTTGAAGGGCAATGCGTCCTTATTAATGAATGCAACAAGGTACTGTAAAGCATTATGATAGGAAGAGTGAGCCTTGATGGCCGCTTGTTTGTTGTAATAGGCAATAAAGTCTTGTTTATTTTGTTTGGGAATGAATCCAGCCGCACTTTCCTTGACTATCAAAAGTCGTTTGGAGCGGATGGCGTCTGCCAGTTCCCAGCTATCTTTATCCTGCTTCAGGATGTTCTTGTTTTCAGGTTTTGTATAGTCTTTGGAAACATATAGCTTTAGGTATTCCTTGTAGCGATTCCCTTCATTATAGATGTCCAGATAAAGCGAAAATCCCTTCTTGTCAATTGCTTTAGCCCTCAGTGTTACCGACGCCATATTCTTGTGTTTTAGGGTACAAATATGGGACAAAAATACAATAAAGGGACATTAATTTATAATGCAAAATAATAGAATGTTTTGGGATTTATATTATATAATAATTGATAATCAATTGTATTTATGATATTTAGTTATATGATATTATATATTTCGTACAACTACCACTTATGCCTTACGCCTTAAAACTTATAACTCATAACTCATAACTTGCCTCCCTTGCTTCTTATCACCAAAAACACTTTTTCCCCTCTTTCCAAAATTGGAAATACAAATGCTTTCAGCTTTTCAAAAACAATTCTGGAGTTGTCACCCTTTCCTTCACCAGTGATGGTCGTCACAGGTGCTATACAGCCCTTCGCTTCCTTTTCGGCATCATTATAAGGATGAATCAATATGAAGTCTCTTTCAGGCACATCCTTCACCAAAAAATGCCACCTAAACCTCGGACTAAATCGCTTTTCAAGCTCGAACCGTCCTTCAGGGATGCATGAAATTGCATGTTGATTATCGCGCCAAGGCAATTCTATGGTGTGGCAAAGTCCTTCACCATTCACACTCAAACCCCCATTCACCCCATTCGGAAAATATTCCCTAACCAATTCCAGTTCCATAACCAAAGTTTAAAAAGTAAAAACCTGTCCTACACTAATCACTAATCACTAACCACTAATAACTACACCCCGCTTACTTTCACAACACTCAGAGCATTGTATGCACCATTCTTCAATGGATACTGTATGCCATTTACTTCTTGATAAAATTCAATACCAAAGAGTAAAAACAAAGGGTGGGTGCTAGCAAGTGGAGCAGCATTACTCAATGAAATTACTGCAGTAGCTACCCCATTCCAAGGTAATACCGCACTTGCTTTTGAGTCAACTACATACCAGCCATTTTCAAAGCCAATGGCACCACCACCAGAAATCAATTTGTAGTGAGTCGTTCCGCCTGGTGCTTCAACCATATTTGCAGGAATAAAACTAGGCACATCAATTTTCAAGATACCTGTTACCCTATCAATAGAAGCGGTGTAAGGTGCAAAGAAGGTGGTAGCCAAAGGTGCATTCACATTAAACTGAAAGCCCTCCACCAGTTCCATTTCTCCATCCATCACGTTACGCAATCCTCTGGTGCTGGTAACATCAGCATAAACCACAGCCACCATTCTTTGAGTCAATCTGCTCACCATCCGGTTGTCTTTAGAGTTCAGGATAACACCCCTAAACGCCCTTCTCAATATAGAACCCACCCTTGCAGCGTGACCAAACTCCACCCCGTTTTCACGGGTACGGATAAAGTTTGGATCTGTTGCTATCCTTGTAGCATCCAACGAAGTCTTTTCCTTCGCCATGTAACCGTCCTGTGTCTTGTAGAACGTAATGTTGCCGATTGTTCCGGCCAACTTGATAATACCCCTTTGCTGTGCCATGCTCTTTAAATTTTATTAGACATCTTTCCAAATAAATTGGGATAAAAACCGTTATTAATTGTATTATGAGTCACTATTCAAAATACAAGGATAAGAATGCTGTAGACTTTCAGCGTCTAGTTGGGGTAAGTTATGGCACGTTTGGGGTTATTTTGTCAAAAC
>CAISCV010000271.1 GCA_903883945.1 uncultured Chitinophagaceae bacterium
GTTAAGCATTTGCCACTAATTGCACTAATAAGCTCGAATGTGCTTTATTGGTATTTATTAGTGCAATTAGTGGCAAACACCAGTATCTATTTGTGCATCTTTATGCCTTGAGTCTTTGTGGCTAACCCTTAACTTAACGACTTTGTATAAATAATGGATTGCATCCGTTGTTTTTTACTATAAAGAGCACAAACGGAGGTATTGCGAGGAACACAAAGCGTTTGAATGTTGGACAAAAGACCTTGTGTGCATTTTTGAAACAGTTGTGTTCCCTGTGGTAAAGCCATCTGAGTAGTAATACATTTTAAAGAACACTTTTATCCACCCTCCCCGTACCCTAGAAAAACTATTTGTAAAACAGGTTAATTTGTAAAACTTAGCGTTATTTGCATGCGAACCTATCAATGATAGGTTACAATAACTTTTCATAATTCCAAAAAATGAACGAAATCGCAGACTTAGTTACACAATTTCAGCTACTCCCCCACCCCGAAGGCGGATATTATAGAGAGACTTATCGAAGTAATCTAATAATCAATCAACAGTCGCTTCCAACAGGCTTTGATGGAGATAGAAATAGTAGCACTGCCATCTATTTTTTGTTGGAAAAAGGTAATTTCTCGGCATTTCATAGAATAAAAAGCGATGAAGGTTGGCACTTTTATGCAGGGCAAGCTTTGTTAATCTATGTAATAAATGATCAGGGAGAAATAGAGGTAATAAAGTTGGGAAATAACATGAAAAATGGAGAAGTTTTCCAAGCAATAGTACCTGCAAACTGCTGGTTTGCGAGTGAACCTGCAAAAGAGAGCGATTATTGCTTTGTTGGATGCACTGTTTCACCCGGTTTTGACTTTAACGACTTTGAATTGGCACAAGCAGCCGAATTAATGGCAATATACCCCAACCATAGCCAACTAATACAAAGACTTTGTAGGCAATAAAGAGAATAATCAATTTAAATTATGCCTAAAACCCCTACTTTTAGCGAGTGAGATACATTTTTCACATTAAAACGTATTAATATCACACTATAAAATGATTTAAGTTACTATTGAAGGAAACAATAAACTTTCCCTTTGCAGAAAATATTAAATAACAAGCATAAATGTATTATTTGGTATAGAAAATTATAAACAAGTTGATTTGGATAACTGAAAAAACAATTTTTTAACAACCTATACTTTACAACTACACTTAATTAAAAAAAACAATTATGAACTTTAGACAATTTGAGGTCCCTTACGAGATCAATGAGAAGTACAAAAAGAAAGCAGCTTACTTTTCTATGGAGTTTGCGATTCATCAACCCCTTAAAATTTATAGTGGAGGGCTTGGATTCCTTTCTGGTTCGCACATGAGGAGTGCCTATGAGCTAAAACAAAATTTAGTGGGTATTGGTATCTTGTGGAAATATGGATACTACGATCAAACACGCAACCAAGACCAGACATTGCAACCTGCCTGGATGGAAAAAAGTTATTCTTTTTTGGAAGATATAGGCTTTAAATTTCAAATTTTGGTACATGATGCACCAGTTTGGGTAAAAGTATATTATCTGGCACCAGAAGTTTTTAACACAGCACCTATGTTCTTGTTAAGTACCGATACCCCAGAAAATGATTACGTTTCTCAGACTATTACCCACCGTTTATATGATGCGAATACAGCTACCAAACTTGCACAATTCATGCTGCTTGGAATTGGTGGTGCAAAATTGATGGATGAGATAGGATTTAACCCCGATGTTTACCATCTAAATGAAGCACACGGTATTTCTTCTGCATTTTATTTATTAAATAAGTTCAGAAGTGTTCATGCCCTAAAGGAAAAACTAGTATTTACAACCCACACACCCGAAGAGGCAGGAAATGAGAAGCACGACATCTACTTATGCCATAAAATGGGTTACTTCTGCGGATTGGGTATTGACGAAGTAAGAAGACTTACGGGAATATTTGATGATCAGTTTAACCATTCTCTTGCTGCGCTACGATTTGCACGCAAAGCAAATGGCGTATCTCAATTGCACGGTGTGGTATCGAGAGAAATGTGGGGTAAATATGAAGGTATTTGTGATATTACAGCTATTACCAACGCTCAGAACTACACTTATTGGGCGGATGAAAGATTGTATCACTTTAATGAAACGGGTGAAGATGCAGGTATTGATGATAGAAAGTGGTATTTGAAGAAGCGTGCTTTCGAAATAGTTGCCGATCAGACAGGTAAGCTATTCGATCCAAACGTTTTAACAATTGTATGGTCAAGACGTTTTGCCGGTTACAAACGTGCCGATATGCTTACGTATGATTTGGAACGTTTTGAAAAATTAATTAATAATCCAAAGTATCCGGTGCAGATTATCTGGGCAGGAAAGCCTTATCCATTCGATTATCCGGCCATTGGCACTTTCAACAACCTAGTACATCTGAGTAAAAAGTATAAGAATGTTGCTGTATTGATAGGTTATGAATTGTATTTGAGTCGCCGTTTGAAACAAGGAGCAGATATATGGTTGAATAACCCACGTGTGCCTCGTGAAGCTAGCGGAACAAGTGGTATGACTGCTGTAATGAATGGCGCTGTCAACTTTAGTACCGATGATGGATGGATACCAGAGTTTGTGAAGCATGGCGTTAATGGATTTGTGGTTCCAAAAGCAGATTATGAGAATATGAATGTGCATGACCAGGATGAGTATGACTTACATAAACTATATGAAATACTTGAAAATGAAATAGTTCCAACTTACTATGAACATAAAGACAAATGGCGCTCTATTGTAAAGACAGGTATGGACGATGTACGTTTTGCTTTTGACAGCAATAGAATGGCTGACGAATACTATGAGATAATGTACAAATAGAAAATCATAAGTTGTAAGTAATAAGTCATAAGTAAGCGTTATTTACAACACAAAGTCCCCGTAAACTTGTCTGTTTATGGGGACTTTTCAATTTCAGTAACCATTTCTTTACTTATTACTTATCAATTACGACTTTCTACTTATGACTTAAATAATAATGTGGGTCTGCTTTACAATCCCCATCACAAACACACTTTGAACATGCCCAATGTTCTCTGCCTGACTCAATTTATTCACATGAAAGTCGTAATAGTCATCCATGTCCGCAGCAACGACCTTTAACATAAAATCGAACTCACCGGAGATGTTATAGCATTCGATTACTTCGTTCATTTCTTGTATCCGCTGTATGAATTTAGCCCCCTCTACCCTATCATGCTGTCTTAATGAAACATAACAGATAACCATTAACCCTTTTTTCACCTTTGCATGATCTATTAAGGTTGCATATTGCTTAATAACGCCACTTTGCTCCATCCTTTTAATGCGTTCATGCACAGGAGTCGTACTTAAATGTACCGAATCAGCTATTTCCTTCACGGTCATCTTTGCATTTCGTTGTAACAAACTCAATATTGCCAAGTCTTTCTCATCAATACTGAGATGCTCGGTAGTTATTTGTTCTTTTGCAAGTGCTTTTGCCATAATTAATTATATATATATTCTAATAAACAGACCAATTACCTTATTTTATTCTAAATAATAACAATAACATATTATTTTGTTCTACAAATATACATTTGCAATCTAAATAATAACAAATATGTCTACATTAACATCATCTATCAATTTTGCGTTACCTTACAAGGTAGCAGACATCAGCCTTGCTGAGTGGGGAAGAAAAGAAATTCGCTTGGCAGAGGCCGAAATGCCAGGTTTAATGGCCATTCGTGCAGAATATGGCCCTAGTCAACCATTAAAAGGAGCAAGAATTGCTGGTTGCTTGCACATGACTATCCAAACAGCCGTTTTAATTGAAACATTAGTTGCTTTGGGTGCAGAAGTTAAGTGGAGTTCTTGCAACATCTTCTCTACACAGGATCAAGCTGCTGCTGCTATTGCTGCTGCTGGTATTGGTGTATTTGCTTGGAAGGGACAATCTCAGTCAGAAGCTGATTGGTGTATCGAACAAACATTGTTCTTTGGTGGTGCTGACCGCCCTTTGAACATGATTTTGGATGATGGTGGCGATTTAACCAATATGGTTTTTGATACTTATCCTGAATTGATTGCTAATATCAAAGGTTTGAGTGAAGAGACTACTACAGGTGTTCACCGTTTGTATGAGCGTATGGCTCATGGTACCTTGCCAATTCCTGCAATAAACGTTAATGACTCCGTTACGAAATCTAAATTCGATAACAAATATGGTTGTAAAGAGAGTTTGGTAGATTCTATCCGTCGTGCTACCGATGTGATGATGGCTGGTAAAGTTGCTGTTGTTGGTAGTTATGGTGATGTGGGTAAAGGCTCAGCTGCTTCTTTAGCTGGTGCAGGTTGCCGTGTAATTGTAACGGAAATTGACCCAATTTGTGCTTTGCAAGCGGCAATGGATGGCTTTGAAGTAAAGCCAATGATTAAAGCAGTTGCTGAAGCTGATATTATCGTTACTGCTTCAGGTTGTCGCGATCTAATTACAGAAAAGCATTTCCGTGCAATGAAAGACAAAGCTATTGTTTGTAACATTGGCCACTTCGATATTGAAATTGATATGGCTTGGTTGAATGCAAACTATGGCAATACGAAAGACACCATCAAACCACAGGTTGATTTATATAACATCGATGGAAAGGATGTAATCATTTTGGCTGAAGGTCGTTTGGTAAACCTTGGTTGTGCAACGGGTCACCCTAGTTTTGTAATGAGCAACTCATTTAGTAACCAGACGTTAGCTCAAATTGAATTATGGACTAACAGTGCTGCTTACGAAAACAAAGTTTATGTATTACCAAAGCATTTAGATGAGAAAGTAGCTCGTTTACACTTGGCAAAGATTGGTGTTGAATTGGATGAATTAACACCTGAGCAAGCTGCGTACTTAGGTATTCCTCAGCATGGACCATTCAAAACAGACGCTTACCGCTATTAATTTAGTAGTCAGTATTACCTAATAGATTACCTAATAGGCTTTAAACACCCCTCACTTCAAAAGACCTTCTTTAGAGTGGGGGGTATTTATTTTATTGAGTCTTGTGAAAATAAAGGAACTAGAAATTTCAGTATTAGCATCCGTTTAATTTGTTCCTCAATTTTTGCTTTATAAAACTCCAACAACGAAATAAACAGGAATGCGATATTTTTTCAATTTACAAATAAGAATAAAGTAATAATACCTTCTATTTGCAAAAAAATAATTACACTATGCTTAAACAGATTTTACAAGAAAGTATCATCAAAGAATTAAAACTTATCAAACGCTTAAGTACTAAAGTAACTGCAGATTCATTGGACTATCGTCCAAAAGAAAATGTTAGAAGCATTATTGAATTACTTCAATACCTGAGTGGCGCTGGCACAGGAATGCTATTATTCTGGCAAAGCAATGAATCAGAAGCCCGTCCGTTTTTGATGAAGCTTAGAGAGAATGCACCAGTACTAACCCTTGAAAATGCTCCAGCTATTTTTGATGCCCAAATAGATTTAGTGAATGAACTTTTTGCATCTATCAGTGAAGAAGATTTAGCAACCAAAGAGGTATCTTATCCTTGGGGAACAACAGATACTTTAGGAAAAGCTATTTTAGAAACCAGTATCAAATGGCTAACTGGTTATAAAATGCAATTATTTCTTTACCTGAAACAATCCTCTGACATTGCCATATCCACTCCTGATTTGTGGCGTAAAACAGAGGACTAATAATGTCTTAAATAAAAAAAGCACTTCGTAGAAAAGTGCTTTTTTTTATTGTTAAGTTTCAAAAATTATCCAATCATTTACAATCAACTGTGCTTGAATACCTCATTTTCATGAAGCCACTCTTTAATTTTAGGGTA
>CAISCV010000272.1 GCA_903883945.1 uncultured Chitinophagaceae bacterium
CGCTAAGCTAAGGAGACTATACATAATTTAAAATTCTCACTTATACCCTACTTTCATCTTAAAGCAAAACCCTATAAAAGTATTCTACTATCCATCTTGGAGATTTGACTAACCATTTTGAATATTAGACTTCCGATGTTGAACTTTCGACTACCGATGTTGGATATATGATATTACATATCAGTACCCCTATTTTGGTTTTGCTCAATTAGTTTTGATTATATCCATTCTTTTATATATTCTTGGATTAAGTTTATATTTGTTGGTCTGCACAATACTAAATCAGAAGTGGTTTAATCATTTTTGTAAAGTATAATTAGAAATTTATAGCAATTTTAGCGAAACATTTAATTATTTTCCCCCCCTTATAACATCCTGAATGAAAATAGATACTATATTTCCGCAATTGAATGTCTGTTAGATTTTTTTAGTCTATAAATGTTAAGTAATTTATGAGTTCATTATTCCGGAAAAAGTCCATAGAGAAAATAGTAGCAGATAGTGAAGCCGGCAACAGCGATGGGCATGGCGGACATACCTTAAACAAAGTTTTGGGTGTAAAAGATCTAACTTTTATGGGCATAGCTGCAGTGATAGGTGCTGGAATATTTTCTACAATCGGCACTGCTGCTTTCAATGGAGGTCCAGGTATATCTATTCTCTTTATCATCACCGCAGTCACCTGTGGGTTTAGTGCATTGTGCTACGCCGAATTTGCAAGTAGGGTTCCTATTGCCGGCAGTGCATATACCTATGCCTATGTTAGCTTTGGAGAAATAGTTGCCTGGATTATTGGTTGGGCATTAATTTTAGAATATGCTATTGGCAATATAGTCGTAGCTATCAGCTGGAGTGGCTATTTTAATAATCTACTGCAAGGGCTAGGTATTCATTTGCCGGGTTGGTTGGTAAATGACCCTATTTCTGTGAGTGGGTTGGTTGATGAAGCAGCAAAAGCTACCGCATTGCATCAGCCATTGACAGATACAATGAAAGAAGCTATAGCAGCTTGGAATAGTGCCCCTATTTTAATGGGGAAACATTTAATGGTAAATCTTCCAGCATTGGGCATTGTAATTTTTATTACCATCCTAGCTTATATAGGCATTACAGAAAGCAAACGAACAACCAATATGATGGTTATTTTTAAAATCTGTGTAATTGTTTTAGTCATCATTATTGGAGGCTTTTATGTAAAAACAAACAATTGGCATCCATTTATGCCAAATGGTATTGGTGGTGTATTAAAAGGTGTTAGTTCCGTATTCTTTGCCTATATTGGTTTTGATGCGATCTCTACAACGGCAGAAGAATGTAAAAACCCACAAAGAGATTTACCTCGAGGAATGATTTATTCACTAATTATTTGTACTGTTTTATATATTCTAATTGCATTGGTCTTAACAGGCATGGTAAACTACAACGAGCTAAAAGTAAATGACCCATTGGCGTATGTATTCGAAAAAATTCACCTTACTTGGGTAGGATATATAATTTCGGTAAGTGCGGTAATTGCCACTACAAGTGTATTGTTGGTATTTCAATTGGGGCAGCCAAGAATATGGATGAGTATGAGCCGCGACGGTTTGTTGCCTAAAAAATTCTCAAAAGTTCATCCACGCTTTCAAACACCTGCATTTGCTACCATCATTACAGGTGTCTTGGTAGGAGTACCTGCCTTATTCTTACCTAGTTCATTAATGACCGATCTTACGAGTATTGGAACACTGTTTGCCTTTGTATTGGTGTGTTTTGGAGTGTTGGTACTACCCAAAATAAAACACGCCAAAAAAAGTGCCTTTCGGTTGCCCTATATAAACGGTAAATGGATACTTCCCTTGTTGACCTTACTCATTCTTGTTGGGTTTCATACGCGTATTTCAGATTCAATAACCCAAATTGGTTCTGAAAGCTTTCAAGAAATACTCTTTTTGCTTTTTACTGCTACACTAATTGTGGCAGCTATACTTTCCTTCCTTCGAAGCTATTCTGTAATTCCAATTGTTGGTGCTATGTGTTGTTTGTATCTATTAACCGAAATACCCGCTATCAGTTGGTTATGGTTCTTTGTTTGGATGGGGTTAGGTTTAGTTATTTATTCTACTTATGGCAAAAACAACAGCAGATTGGGAGAGGAAGGAAATTAAATTAAATTAAATTAATTTAAATAGAAGTTCTTACAGATTTACCTATTACAAGGAAATTAATCTCACCTAACTATATTCAAAATTTGAATAGTATTTCAATTATGTAATTGAATGATTTTATTAATTTGCTCAACTCCAAATTGGTAAACCCCTATTTTCGCAAAAACTCAATTTTTTGTCACATCCTTGCGTTGCGATTGTTATTCTTAATTATAATGGGAGAAAGCACCTACAAACTTTCCTGCCGTCGGTTCTGAATGGTACCTATACCAACAAACGTATAATTGTTGCTGACAACGCATCAACCGACGATTCTCTTTCTTTTGTAAAAGAACATTTTCCTACGGTTGAAATATTAGTAAATAAGCAGAATGATGGTTTTGCAGGAGGATATAATTGGGCGTTGAAACTTGTAGAAAGTGATTATTATGTACTACTCAACTCAGATGTAGAAGTAAGTCCAAACTGGATAGAACCTATCATCAATCTGATGGAATCGGATATAAGTATTGCGGCATGCCAGCCCAAACTAATTGCTTACAACAACAGGAAACTATTAGAATATGCAGGCGCCTGTGGAGGATGGATAGACGAGTTGGGATATCCTTTTTCTAGAGGGAGAGTATTTGATGTATTGGAAGAAGATAAACATCAATATGAAGACAATCAAGAAATATTTTGGGCAAGTGGTGCTGCAATGTTTGTGAGAAGTAACGTCTTTCATCAGTTAGAAGGTTTTGATGCTTCTTTTTTTGCTCACCAGGAAGAGATAGATTTATGTTGGCGTATGCAATTGGCTGGATATAAATTGATCGTTGTACCACTATCGGTTGTATACCATGTGGGAGCAGGTACATTACCAAGAGGTGGACGAAAAGTTTTCTTAAACTTCAGGAACAACCTGTTAATGCTCTCAAAGAATCTCACATGGTGGGAGAAAATAAAAATAATCCCCTTTCGTTTTTTGCTTGATGCTATTTCAGCTTGGAAAGGTTTATTTCAAGGAGATAAAGATTTCTTTCTGGCTATTTGCAAGGCTCATTTCTCTGTGATGTCTATCTGGTTAAAAGGTTACAAAACACATTCACTAAAAAGGGTTCCATTAAAACAGTTGAAAGGCGTTTACCATGGAAGTGTCGTATGCCAGTACTTTATCAAACACAAGCACTATTTTTATCAAATTGTTAATAACAAAACAGGATTGTAAAAATGTTTCAACGTAGGTGATGGTTATATCAACCTACCCCCTATTTTTGCAACGTAATATTTAATAATTATGAGCAGTCACGATCACGTTACAGAACAAGAAGAAACAAACTTAGACTTCACCAAAAGTTGGGTAAACTCTTCTAAATTCTTATTTTATCTAACCATCATATCTATTTTAGGCGGTTTATTTGGTAATTGTATCAGACTTTACCAATCTCGTTACAAAGGGCATCCCGACGTTGAGATTCAAAGCAGTACCCAATACAAGCCTGAGTACAAATAAGAAAAAAAAGTTCTAAAAAGTTTTGTGTAATTCAACTCTCACTCCTATATTTGCACTCCCAAAACAAAATAGTTCTTAGGATTTAGGCGAAAGTAGCTCATTTGGTAGAGCACGACCTTGCCAAGGTCGGGGTGGCCAGTTCGAGCCTGGTCTTTCGCTCAAAACAAGGGATTCCATCGCAAGATGGAATTTTTTTTGGCAGCCTTGGTGGTGGAATTGGTAGACACGCAGGACTTAAAATCCTGTCTTCAGCAACGGAGGTGCGGGTTCGATTCCCGCCTGAGGCACGAAACCCGCTTTTATAGCGGGTTTTTTTATGTCTACAACAACTTGGCGAAGTATTATTTTACATTTTGTTCTTAATACCTATTTGTCTTTTATAACTAACAACTAACCGCCAACCAATCCTCCCAAAAACTTATTTGCACCATAATCAACCATTTACTCATGCAAAATCATACTTTCACTTAATGAAAAACATTTTTTTGCTTGTCTTCCTTTCAGTAGCAATGCTATTTACCCCAAAAACGAAAGCTCAATGTTCAGGTACGATAGGTGATCCAATTGTAAACGAAACCTTTGGCGCAGGCACTAACCCTGGTCCTCCATTAGCTTCTGGTATTACTACTTTAACCTACTGGAACAATACAGCCTGCCCCGATGACGAACATTACAGTATTACCAACCTCTCATCGGGATGCTTCTCTAGCACCTGGGTAACTGCACATGACCATACAGGTGACCCCAATGGATATTTTATGTTGGTAAATGCATCCTTTACCCCAAGCGACTTTTTCGTTCGCCCTGTATCGGGCTTGTGCGATGGTACCTGGTATAAATTTTCTGCGTGGATAATAAATATGACTGCCCCAAAAGCCGGGAACAACATCTTACCCAATCTTACTTTTAGTATTGAGAAGAAAGATGGAGCCTTATTAAAAAAGTTTTCTACGGGAGATATACCCATCCAAAACCCTGAAAAATGGAATGAATACTCTTTCAACTTCCAAACCCCCACTGGTATATCTGATGTACTATTAAGAATTACCAATAATGCCCCAGGCGGCATGGGTAACGACCTCGGTTTGGATGATATTACCTTTAGCCCACTAGGACCAACTACCAAAATGGCTGTTAATGGATCCTCCAATAATACCATTACTGTTTGCAAAAAAAGTGGTTCCACAATAAATCTAACCTCAACGGTACAAACTTGCTACGACTCTACTGCCTATCAATGGCAACAAAGTACCGACAACGACTATACATGGAACGATATTGCAGGCGCTACCGCTTCAAACTATTTATTTAAAGTATCCACCATCGGGCAATTTCATTACCGTCTGTTACTGGCACAATTTGGAAATATCAACAACTCCTTATGTCGCGCCCATTCTCCAGAAATCTATATCAATGTTACAGAGCCCGATGTGAGTATTAATAAAACTATTTGTGAGGGAGTATCATATCTTGGATATAAGAAAACAGGTATTTATGTAGACTCCTTTATTGCCACTAACGGTTGTGATAGCCTACGCACCCTAAACCTTACTGTTATAAAACCACCACCCATACCAATAGATACCATAACAGGAATTACGACCATTTGCAAAAACACTACGGCACAACTATCCGATTTAACACCTAATGGGGTTTGGAATAGTAAAAACACTACCATTGCGAGTATAGACAATAATGGTTTATTGAAAGGATTAAATACAGGAAAAGCAATTATTCGGTATCTAGATTCTAATATGTGCGGTAAAGACAGTGCCTTAAAAACAATTACGGTAATTGGTACGGCTTTAACACACAAAGATTCAATTACGACTCTACCAACTTGTATTTATCCCTTTTCAGGTAGTGTGTTTATAGAGGCTAAGGGAAATGAAAGCCCCTATACCTTCAATCTAAATGGCAGCCCATTTAATGTCCCTTATAAAGTTACTAACCTGAGCGAAGGAACTTATGATGCACTCATTTATAACAATGCAGGCTGTTTGGTAGATAGTATTTCAAACATCAAATTATCGCTTGTGTTAGATATAACTTGTGACACCTTATATGTTCCTTCTGCTTTTGTATCTATGCAGAACGAGTTGAAACCTTATGGTGGCGCTTCCTACATAAAAGATGTATCCTTCAGGGTGTATAACCGATACGGCAATCTCATCTTTCAAACGAATAGCTTATTCAAAGGATGGAACGGACAAGCTGATGGAATATTGCAAGAAAGCGGTACCTATATCTGGTATCTAGACTATACATTCACCAACAATCAACAGAAACACACCAAAGGAACAAGCGTGATGCTGAGATAATAGTTATGAGTGGTTAGTTGTTAGTGGTTAGTGGTTAGTTATGAGTTGTTAGATAGTTGATTAGTCGTGAGTAGTAAATAGTAAATTATTAAATGAGAGCGGTGAATGATTGTTAGGATTCAGACTACTACCTACTATCTACTAACCACTAACAACTACCTACTATCTCTTCACTTCCTGCCATAACAAAAATTCTTTTTCGTCTAAAGGCGCTTTCATAAATTTATATCTATTGGAAAAGTCAGTAGCATTTTTAATGCGTTCATCTGTCATGGGGTGATTACTTAGGAATGAAATACTACTCGGCACTTCTTCGTTTAGTTTCCGAAGGTCTTCCATCAGCCATTTCATTCCTATTGGATTGATACCGTTGCTTACCATCAATTTCATCCCTTCATTGTCGGCATCACGCTCCAGATCTCTGGAATAACTAAGTAATTGCAGATTGTTTGCATTGCCAATAATTACTTTAGAAACGCCCCCTCCGCCTTGTGTAACTAACGTAATTAAAAAGCTGGTAGATAAATTGGAGAGTATCTCCTTTAGATTGTGCCTGTTATTTACATGGCTAGATTCATGGGCAAGCAAAGCCACTAATTCTTCGGGTTTTTCTATCTTATCTAATATACCTGTATAAATTACCAAATGCCCTCCCGGAAAAGCAAACGCATTTACAATCGTATCTTTTAATACCGTCACACGAATGGGATAATCGGTACTTAGATGCAACTTGTTGGCAAATTGCTGCGCTACAATAGACCTCGCCGTATCTATCTCTGCCTCTTCTACAAATGATTTATATAAATTATTACCAATAGAAATCTCTTGTCTGCGGGAAATACATTTAAGCGCAATTGTAGGTACTAGTTTACTAAACACCACATATATCAATACAATAATTCCAATCAATCCACCCACAGGAAGAAAAACCTTCTTATTAAAAACTGTCCCAACCACGTCTTTCTTTCGCCTGTCTATCAATGAGATAACCGGTATAAAAAAAGAACTACTATTGGGCACAACCACATATTCTTCTTCGCTGTTGCCAAAATAGACTAATGCATTATTGTCCGACAAAACATAATGGCATTTTTTTAAAGGGATACTCAAGTGATTATTATCGGTACTGCCATAATCTGCGAGATAAAGGGTGTCTACCACCAACTTCATCGTTACTTGAAGCGGCTGTTCAAGGCCTTGTCGATAATAGAGAAAAAAAGTATTGCTCATAGGGATTAGTTTTTGAGTCTCATGATATTTAGAATCCAATCGACCATTATCAAGCCGAATAATACCCATTTAACGTAGATGCTAGCATCTCTTCGTATGAATCTATAGAAAGATTCTTTGTGTTGTAACAGATCTGATAAGGCCCAACAAAATGACACCATCATACCAAGAGAAAAGGGAATACAAAGTATATTGAAATAAAATGATTGGGCAATATTCCCTTGCAGTAATGCCAATGTTGCCCGCCCCATTCCGCACCCTGGGCAGGGAATGCCCGTAACTAATTTAAAGAAACAAACCGTATGATGCTGGTGATGGGTATAGGAATCGGAGGCAATTAAAACAAAATACCCACCCACTATCGAAAGGATAGTAAGCAGGTATTTTGCATAATAGTTTTGTTGAAACCTATATAGCAACTTGAATGAATTTTTGATAGTTGTATTCTTTGGTGGCATCTTTTATGGTAAACCAATCGATAATAGTCCATATTCCGAAGCCGCCACAGGTTAACAGCTTGCCAATACCCATTCCTGTTTGTCCAAGCATAAACCTATCTACCCCCCAATGTCCAACAAAAATAGAAATAATGAGTAAGGTGGTAGGGTCTTTGTAATCGATAGATTGGATAACCAGAAACCTGCTATCATCTAGCTTTTCGAGTTGACTACTGATAAGCATCAGTTTATCGCTTGGAAATTTTTGCCCCATTGAAGCAATAAACATGTCGACTTTGTTTTGTTCCATTTGTTTTTTATTTAAAAATGAATAAGCCAAAAGAGCAGTAACCGTTCTGAGCTTTTGATTGCTTTGTAAATGTATAGGAAAATTTTCTTTATAAATCTACTCGTCAAAATTATTAAGCCTTATTTCTTCAATTCCCCGTAATCATTTACCATAAAAACG
>CAISCV010000273.1 GCA_903883945.1 uncultured Chitinophagaceae bacterium
ATTATACCATTTTCTTATGGATCTCGTAAGCAGTTTATGACATGAAAGCCCTTGTTAATTCAGGCGTGGAGAGTTTTGACGGAGAGACTAGTTAAAGATATAATAGGAACAATAGCACCAAATGTAAAAAACTGGATTATATCTGTAAATGTTACAGCTTTTATACCACCAAAAGCAGAGTAAACAGTTACAATAATAGCGCACATTAAAATTGCATAAAACCCAGAAACTCCAAAGAAAATTCGTAATATCGCAGCCCCAACTTTAAATTGCAATGCAACTATTCCTATACAAAGAAATATACCAGCTATAGCTGAAATTATTTGTACATGTTTACCAAATAAATTGCCTAAAGCATCGGCAATAGAGAGATTACCCAAAAACTCTGCCATGCGTGGTATTAAAAAGTAACCCACTATTATAAGACATAAAGGTTCCCCAAGTGCTGGTATTATAAAATATAGACCCTGTTTATAAGTTTCGGTAATAGCTCCTGAAAAGAATCCGCCTCCGATACAAGTTGCTATAACAGTATCTGCTATAGTTCCCGTAGAAAATTTTTTATTCCCTACAGCGTACTCACGTAATGTTGTTTTACCCCTGCTAAAAAATAATCCAGCAGTAAAATTAGCAATCAGGAATAAAGCGATAATCGCTGTATCAATATCAAAAGTTTCCATACTTAATTAAATGTTTAATTTATAGTTCTTTATATAGATCATTTGTTTTTTATTGTATATAATTACTGCATATGTAATCAACACAAGATTGCATTTTACTATTATTTAATTCATTAATCATAGCAACACCAACTTTGTTGCATCATTTAATAATGGTGTCATCTAGTATATTATGAGTCAATATTAATTTAACTAAACAATGTCATGATATTGTTCTATATGGCCTTCTAGCCACAAACCCTCCAAATTTCCGACAAAGTGTTTAGGCGTATAAGTCAGTGTTCAGTTAAGCAATATATCTTCTAGCATTTTATCGATGTCTATTTTTCTTCTGTTGTCATAAAAACTAAAGTAACCGGTAAAGTGGATATGCTGCCAAGCGGCGGGGGATAATTTTCTAAGAAATTTTAGTACCTTTTTGTTATTTGGATTTTTGTTGAGCAGGTGGGAATGAATTGAAGCATTGTAATAAATAATGGCGCTTGCAATTAATAGACCACACTGGTTGCTAATTTCCATTTCAAGATCAGTGCGTCCCAGCAAAGCTTTTCTACTGCTAACCTTGGCAATAGCTCCACGTAATGTATGGTAGGATTCAAGCCTATTTTGTGATCTATGCGCATTCTCAAGGATTTTAGGATCTAAAATGCATTTCAATGTATAAATACTTCTGATTAATTTGTTGAACTCAAAAAGAGCTTTTCTTGTCTTGTTGTTCGTAGAAAGCGCGCAAAGCTTTTTAATCAGCGTACTTTGGCTCATTTCTTTTAAAGCTAGAGTAGCAATAATGCGGCCTATATTATCTTTTTCATCTATTATCAACTGACGATCAATTATACCAATTGGCTGAACTAGAAAATTTACATAGGAAGCCGGATCCTTTGTCCCATATACATTGTTTAGTTCACTTTTTAGATTTGTAAACCTTGGTCTTAATTCACCGCCAAACATATGGAAAAGCGCAAAGTTAGCTTTATTGACGCTGTGCATGTCACCAGTAATAACCGTTGGGTTAATCAGAGATGTGTTGTTATACCAAATATCAAACACAAAATTACTTTCGTGCTCGTGAGCGCCAATCACGTCTGAGTTAATTGGCACGTAATTGGATAGCATTGTATATGCAACTACCCCACGACCTTTTTTAAAATATTTCCGCGAGTACCGTGCTTTAGTTGTGGGTGTTAGGGCTTCAAACTTTTGTCCGTCGACAGCGCCATAAAGTACATTAAGATCAAAGGTATAATGAGGAAAAATACTTAAATTGGTGATATGATTGGCAATAATTGCATTGGCTTTTTTAAGAGTGACAAGCCTCATATACTGTTTATAGGTAGATTCAAGGATATGATAAACACAATCACTGGTTTGTGCCATTTTATGATTACCAATATTGGTGGCTTGGGAAATCATGACCGCAATTAAGTTATTAAAATCTACCTTCTGTTTGATATAAAGGGGCTGTAAAGGAGTGAGTGCTGATAGAAAGTGGCACTTATCATTAACAAATTGCAAGACATCGCTCAAGTCACAAACTGGTAGTTTACCATAAAAAGTCTGTTTTTCTAAGGTTTCTTCTTTATTGACAGTCCTTGGCTTAACCCACAGCACTTCCTTTTTTGTGTGGTTATATTTTAGATGTTTCAATGCGCCTTGTTTTAAGCTATGATTAACCTCGATCCACAGGGTATCAAGTTCTTTAAATAGTAAATCAAGTTGCGAGTCACATGGTGTTTTGATCCACGGAATTGCAAGCGCGTCTAAGATATGCTTCTTCTCCTCAAGGGATACAAGATCGTGCGCAAAAGGACGATGACGCACGCTGTCGTCAATATAGAGTGCACCTGTTTCTATTTGTTTGGTAATTTGGCAATACACGGCTATTTCATAGCGATTTGCTCGAATAGTCGACTCACCATTTTTATCATCTATTAACAAATAAGGCTCCAATCGTTTTGATATGAAGTCCCGCGGGAAATGTTTGCTGTGTTGTTGAGTAAGCGATTGCTGTTTAGCAAAAACTTCCTTCATCCACTGAATAGCTTTTAATAAAGGGTTATCGGCATGCTGGCTTTTAAAATCTGTGGCGAGCAAAAGGGGACGCAAGTGATGCTTATAGCGTGCTACAGCCCTGTCTCTTTCTTGCCACATAATAAGCTGTTTGCGTTTTGGTTTGTGTTTTTTGATCATTTTTTCGCCAATAGTGCGAATGGATTCTTTCGGTAAAATCTCGAACGCTTTTTTACGCGCGTCTCCTAACTCCATAGAATCGCTTAATTTATCATCTACATATAACAAGATGAGTTGCCCCACCTGTTTCTCCTTGTCATCTGACTCCTCATTGCTATGGGCATCTGCTTTTGCTTTGGTTTCTTTTTCTAGTTTATTAACTTGAAAGCTAAAGGCATCAATCAAATTATCGCTGATTTGCTGATAACGTTTAAACGCGTAGCACAACAGATAGAGATAGGTTCGTTCATCGTCAAATCGTTCTAAATCATAGATTGTGTAATAATTGGCAAGGCTTGCGTAAGTGGCAATATTTTGCGCAGAAATTTCTAGGACTGGTAAAATAGTTTTGGCAAAATTATGCAGTGGTTTCAATAGGGTATGCTTTCTGCATTCAATGTTCATCATTGTCGAACCAAAACTTTTAGGATCTTGTTTGAGAGCCGCTAGCTCTGAAAGAGTGTTTTCATTTTTAATAAGTTGTTTGAGACTTTGTTTGTGTTCATCTGTAAGTACTGAATATAAACAATATTTTAGGCGCTTGCGTTCTTCGACAAGAATGTGGCTGATAATTTTTTGTAAAGTTGAGTAGCCTGGGCGAACAATCTTTGCAGATTGTAAAAATGCTAATAATTCATACGCAATAAAGTTTGGCGAAATATCCCGTTTAACGCTAAGCCTTGCTCGATCGTAGAGCTTTGGCAAAAACTCTTTTGACCAAGGCTTGTAGCTAAATAATTTGATAATTGAGTCACAGACGCGGTAGTGCTCATATTTTGTGATGTTGAAAGCCTGAAGTGTTTGATTGATAAAATAGTGAGTTAAAATGAAGCGTAGATCATCTTGTGGAACCTTATGAAACGAAAAACGAAAAAAGATATGTTTTGCTTTGAAGTATCCCATTTGTATAGCAGCGTAAACTTGAGCCTCAATTGAAGAGCCCTGTAATATGACTTCCCATTCTTCAGGAGTAAACACAAAGTAATTTAAACGCTGTTGGTCGTCAAAATCAGGAAATCCATAAAATGCAAATTCTTCCAGATCCGACATAATGGAAAGTCTTTTATCTGGTGATGACATAAGAGTGTTGTTTTTTGTATTGTTCATAATGGACGTTGTCACACGTGCGAAATGAATATATAATACACATTAAAAACTATATACAAGATGTATTATTTTTTACTATAATTTGGTTATAACTTAACAAGGCGTTTTAATGGGTAAAATTGTTGCTTATTTGCGAGCATCTACAGACAAGCAAGATTTAAATCATCAAAAACTAGAATTGCTTGAATTTGCCAGAAAGAAATCTCTGTCTATCGACGAATTTGTCGAAATCACCATTTCATCAAGAAAGAGTAGTAAACAAAGGCGTATTGATGAACTGCTGAGTATGTTAAATGACGGTGATATATTGCTTGTTACCGAACTCAGCCGACTCGGAAGAAGCACTACAGAGGTTATTACCATAGTAAACTCTTTAGCGAAGCGTAATATTCGCGTTATCGTTTTGAAACAAAACTTAGATATCAGCCAACAAGACATAAATTCAAAGGTTACATTGACGCTTTTCTCATTGTTTTCTGAGTTAGAACGAGACTTAATTAGCTTGAGAACAAAAGAAGCATTGGCTTCCAAGAAAAGACAAGGACAAATTTTAGGAAAACCGAAAGGAACAATTCAAAAAAGTAAATTTGATAAACATGCGGAAAAAATCAAAGAATTATTGGACTATGGTCTTTCAGTCCGTAAAATTTCTAGCGTGCTTGAGTATACCAACCACATTGCACTTAATACTTATATCAACAAAAGAAACTTAAAGAAAAAATTATAAACGACTTAACAAATACTTTGTCGGAAATTTGGAGGGTTTATGGCTAGAAGGCCGAATAGGTTTCTTATTCCTTGGTTTTGGAGCGTTAACCGTATCTTGGTTACTTTATTTATATCCAGCATTAGTAAATTATCAGCTTGCTACTTTAGGAATCACTTCTTTTGCTTGGTTCTTAGCTCTTTGGTGGCCATTAAAGGTTTTTCTCTACAAAGGAAAAAGTAAAGCTAATAGTAATCACGATAGCTTTAATTTAATTGGAAACCAAGTAGTAGTTATTGGTACTCCAATAAAACCTGATGTAATAGGACAAGTAACCTGGTCTGGTACTACCATGAATGCTAAGCTCGCTACATCTGAAAAAAGCCAGATAGAAGTAGGTGATACACTATATATTTTAGATGTTAAGGGTAATGTTTTAATATGCACAACAAAAATGAGAAATCATCACGAACAATCATTATAAAGGATAAAAATTATGAAAATACACTATTCAAAATTAATAAAACATATAGACAACCTATCTATATTCATATGCACAATTAGCATACTCATTGGTCTGATTAATTTGTTCGCAAAATTTCTTAGCCCCTTGTTTTATAACTTAATTGTTAGTGCATTTGCTTTATCGGTGATTGGTTTCGCTATTTCTGATTTATATTCAATTATATCTCAAAAAAATAGAAAACCAGCCACAATAAGATCTACCTCTATATTCAAACAAGTTTTTGCTTCAATTATTTTTTACCTTTGCTCAATTGGCTTTGCCCTATTTTTGTTTTTTGGATTTTTTGGTTACACCGAGCAATCTTTTTATTTAAGTATTATGTTTTCTAGCGGAGTATCTTACTTCGGACATTACAGAGAACATAACATAGCAAAAAATAACAAAACCAAAACAAAACTAGAAAAAGAAAAAGTAACTCCAATAGATCTGTCATTTTTATTGCAGCCAAAGCTCATGTATAGCACTCTTTATTTTTCAATATCTTTTTTAATCATAACCTTAATTAACAAACATATTATGCCATTATCACAAAACGCTTCTCATGTTATTTTCATTACAGGGGTGTTTTATGGAGTGTTTTTTGGCACTGACGTGAGATATAAAACGATGCTAGTTTCAGTAGGAGCGGTTGCGACATACATATTTTTAATCTTAAGCAAGATAATTTAAAAAAACAAATAAAAAAAGTAAGTTAAAATGAAAGTACAAAAACGCCCCAAAAAAGAGAAAAATCTTAAGTCAGAACCAGGGCTTTGGAAGCATCTTGTTGCCTTAATTTTAGAATTTTTGAGTTGTTAAAAGCCGCTAAAAGAAATATGATTAGCTTTAAACCTAGTCAGAAACTAACAAAATACGACGCTTAGAACTTGTAGCAATTTGCTACTTCTGATAGTAGATTTAACAATATCGGAGAATTAAAATGGAAATTATGAAAAAAATACCCAAAACACTTTTTGCAGTAAATATAGAAGGCCCAAAATTAGAGTCTTGGCTTCTTACTCTTGTTATTGTTTTAGGCTTAGGATTGGTATTTCAGCAAATTTTTGCTAAACCTTATAATTCATACTATTCTTTAATATTATTTTTAGGCTATGTATTCTTTGTTTCTTTTCCGCCTAAAAAATTATCGAGTGCATTTTTTAAAACTATGGTTCTAGGACTTTTACTGATTTGTAGCCTATATTATCCAGAGCCTAATACACCTAAATTAAATGGGTATAAAGTTTGCTACAGCAAACTTTTAGGGCCGTTGCCATTCCTCTGCCCAGATATCTAGTTATTAAATCAACTTGATCAAGATACTAGGGAAACTATCATTGTTGCACAAGCAATATTGGACTCTTTAAAAAGAGCGCTCACAGAAATATGATTAGCTTCAAACCTTGTAGTAATTATTAGCTACTTGCGATAGAATATTTAACAAAAAATGACAATCAAAATGAAAAATATAAACAACTCAAAACAAAATAATTCAATATTTGAACTAGCAAATAATTTTGTTGAGAAATGTAACATTATTGTTATTAACCTTATAGTACTAGCTATGTTAGGAGGAATTTTAATGGTTCCCACTTTACTCATATTCGTATATGAGTTTACACAAGACAAGATTAGTTTTTATAAAATTGAGCGACAATTAAAAAATGTAGATTTAGACCAGACTTTAAAAAAGTTAAAGGAGGTAAACCTGAATAAAAAAGATAAAATTTGGTATAATCGATTATTTTCACTCAATTCTAAACCTTTTGAACTGGAGCAACTTAAACGTATTACCACTGATGACCAAAGGTATAATGGCACTGTTTTAAAAATGAAAAATCTAACAAATAATATTTGTAAAATAGAAACTATCTTTTTCGATCAATTATTTGGTCAATACGACTTTATTGAAATACAAAATACAAGTTTA
>CAISCV010000274.1 GCA_903883945.1 uncultured Chitinophagaceae bacterium
AATGAAAAAAGAATAACATCCAAAACTCACGTTAATTAGCTTTTATTTGATGTATGTTATTGATAACCCAATGGCCTGATTTTCTTGATCCTTTACGTTCAATAATGCCTAATTCTTTAATAGTTGAAATGCTTTTTTCAATACCTGCAGTTGACAGACCAGTTTTATTAGAAAGGCTTTGAGTAGTGATTGAAGGTAAGTTATGAATCTCTTGTAATATTTTCTTTTGTGTAACAGATATTTTATCGGCCAGATATTCTAGTAGCTTTTCAAAATTAATTGGGCGGAAAAAGGTTACTGTGAAGAAACCCCCTAGCGTAAAAATGGGTTCTTCTAAACCAACTTCTTTCATTGAATCTTTCATTCTAACAATTCCAGAGCCAACTTTCTCAACCAGATTAATACGTTGCATCAAACTAAATATCAGTGGATTTCTTGAGAGGCTTTTATGCCCAAACTCCTTATCTGAAATGCCGTTAATCAATCCTCCTGGGTTAGTTATCTCTACTCTGTTGTCATATATTTCTATGGCAATTACCCCACCTTTTTCGTAGTAACTCCTATGGCAAATAGCGTTGATTAGTGCTTCCCTGAATACCGTTTCAGGAATTTCGAGTATTTCTTTTCGCCTACCAGTTGCTTGGTTTTCAATTTCATATTTGAGGTTTAGCTTGGAAACAATGTATTTCATTCCCTCTTCAAATTGTTGAACCAAGTTTCCATTTATCTCTTTACTGTCAATTATGTAACGTTTGTCAAGACCTTTGAACATTAGGCATCTGATAGTTGCTTGTTCAACAAATTTTTGCACCTCTTTTGCGAAAAACAAAACTGCAGCATTGGAAAAGCTTTCCGAATAGATTAGTTTTAGATTATTCAATATTTTTACTTCACTGATGTTAGAAGTCATTTTGGAGCCATACATAAATTGTTGAAAGGCTACCTTGTCAAAATCATCAGGGTAATTAAATTGGGTGTTTGGAGAAGAATCGAAGAAAATACTATCAGAAGATTGGAAGAACTCCCTTATTTCGTTTATTGAAGTTAACTTCTGTGAGTTTGGTCCATTTCTTACATAGATACACCCAGAAACAACATAGGGCTTTTTAGTTCCAGATTTACAGTCAAAGCACAAGATAGTTTTACCAAGCAGGGGTATTTCGGAGATTATTATTTCAGGACGTGGTTCTATATTGCTGATAATATCTTGAATTCTTGAACGGGTTGTGTTATCTAAGTCAACTCCAATTATGCTGCCATCGTCTCTAATTCCTACTAGCAACACACCACCAGCTGCATTTGCAAAGGCACAGAGTTCTGTCGAAAGTTCACTCAGCTTGGAAGGCAGTGCCTGCTTGAACTCTAAGTTGTAGCCTTCATCTTGTGCTATCATTGATTCTATTTGTTGTGGTGTCATCATATTTTTTCAAAAGTAGTTTGTTTGAGAATTAAAATCTTAAACTCTTTTTGTCAAGGCTATTTTTATTGAAAGAGATTATGAATTCAGTTATTATAGATTGCTTTTATCTCGTGATGGATAGATTTTAATAGGTGTATGTTAGTATCCTACTTGGTATCAGGTATCATGGTATCAAAACACCTATACAAATGATACCATGATACCAAACTACCAAAACTAGGCTTCTTTATTTTCTTCGCTTGAATAAGTGTATTTAAAAGGTTGGTTAAATGATAAATGTTGTTTATAGTGGAACTGGTATCAGGTATCATGGTATCAAAACCCCTAGACAAATGATACCATGATACCAAACTACTAAAACGGGACTTCTCAGACCTTTTAGTTTGAGTAAGTGTATTTAATAGGGTTGGTTGAATGATAAATACTGTTAGTATCCTACTTGGTATCAAGTATCATGGTATCAAAACCCCTAAGCAAATGATACCATGATACTAAAATGGATTTTCGCCTTCTTCTTCGCCTGAATAAGTGTCTGTAATAGGATTGGTTAAACGATAGCTACCATTGCAATCAACAATGAGGTCTAGCTTTTTCAGGTTCACATGTGCCCGCTTTGCGGTAGCAATACTTTTACCCGTAATGTCAGAATAACTTTTTACAAAACTGCTGTAAGAAAGGATTTTACTTCCAAAGATTTCATCTGCTATTGAAGCTAGTTCGGAATATTTTTCTTCTTTTTTACCTGTGTCCGGTGTTGTACCCAATTCGGAAGTAGCAACTAATTTGCCTGTATTGGTGAATAGGAATGTTTCCTCGGAGAAGTCCAGCACAATAGAGTTTTGTTTGTACTCGCGCGGACAATAGTTGCCTTTTACTACGGTGAAATATCTTGTATTGTCTTCGCCTTCGGACAGTTGAATACCCAAACGTACTTTTTGCATTAGCCCGGCACCGCCCTGAATGTGTTCTTGTCCTGGTGCCTGACGATAAGCGCCCTTGTTGATGTGGTGTACAAAAAGAATGAGACAGTTATGCTGTTTGGCAATTTTGTCGAATATTTTTACTGTATTGCGCATGGCCATATTGTTATTGTTGTCGCCACCTTTGAAAATATCTCCGAAGCTATCTACCACTACCAGATCCGCTGGGGCTTCCGTTAATTGAATATCAAGCTCGGACAATACTTCTTCCTGTTCCATGGTATCACCAAAGATGAAACGCAGGTTTTCTTTGGGTTCTTGGTTCAACCCTTTCATTTGTTTATTCATGAGATATCTAGTAGCTTCCAGATTATCTTCCGTAGCTACATAAATGGCTCTGTTGTAAATTGGTGTTATGGTAAAGTCTAGAAAGTTTGTTAGTCCACAAGCAATCTGAATACACAATTGCCTTGCGAACTGACTTTTACCTGTATCTGGTTTGCCAGCCAAGACGGCTGTGCCCTTTTGGGGTAGAATAGGAGACATGAGGTATTGAGGCTCCATATTGCCTGTGGCCATCAACTCTACTGCATTATAAACCACCTTCTCTGGACCAGGTGTTATACCTTCTGTAATTGGAATAATTGCTACTTCTAGTAATTGGTTTAGCTCTTCGAGTTTTCCTCCATTTGCAAAAAAGTCTGAGATGTCTTTTCCATTGTTGGGAATTGTGGGTAGGGTGACAAGGGTAAAGCCATGTGTGGTTGCTAAAAGGAGGGATTGTTTTATGCCAGTTGCGTCATTGTCATAAAGAACCATTATTTTACTAAAACGAAGCTTCAATTTATCTACTATGTCATTTTCTAGATTAGCTGTCTCACTATTAAGGGTAATTGCATTAAATCCTTTGGCAGCTAAAGTCATTGTATCTTTTTCGCCTCCGGTGATAATTAGTAATTCAGCCTTTTGTGGCAACTGTTGCCAACCAAAAATATAGTTTGGTTCTTTGGTGCCAACATATTGGAAGCGATAGCGTTTTTCATCCAATGGCTTGTACAACTTTAACCAGGTATCATTGGTGTAAGCAAAAATGAATTTCTCTGCGGAGCTTTTAATGGTGTATGGTTTACCGTCTTTGCTTTCAGTATTTACTTCTTCAACTGCCACAACATTGTATTTGTCTAAAGTTTCGGCTGTGATGCCATATTTCTGCCAGTAGGCGGACTCAGGTACCGTTAGTGGTCTTTTTTTGAAACTGAATTTTAGTTGTGGTATTTCAAGCTGAGAAGCGGGTTTGAGATTAGTAACTTTTTGAAGGAGTTTGGATATTTTAATAGTTGGTTTTGAATGAACCTGTTTAATTAATGGTGTAGCAACCCCTTCTAACAACAGGCAAAAATCGGAATTGATTTTTGCAAGTGCATCAGGGAATGATAATTTGAAAAGATTGATGACTAAATCGAAGCAACTACCGTCTTCATCTGTAGCAAAATCTTTATACTTCCATTCATGGCTTGGAAGTGAGGGAAAGATATTGAAGGAGGGCGTTTGTTGCTTGTCGGCAATAAATGGATTGCAAATACTTTTGCCGGCTATTAAGCGACCAGTATTGTGATAGGGCTGCAGATAAAAGGTAAGGATATCATAGCTTGATACCTTAGCCAGTATGGCTTCTTTACTTATAGACATTTGCTAAGAATTATTTCTTAAATGCTTTGTTGTAGTGCTTGTTTAATAAGGCTTCCACATCGGAAAGGCGGTAATAAATTTTATTGCCTACCTGCGAGAAAGAAATAATGCCATTGTCCCGGTAATGCTGCGCGGTCCTTTTAGAGATTTTTAGCAGCTTCATTAACTCAATGTTATCGAGCCATTGCTCTTTTGGTTCTTTTTCTCTTGCATCGAGCCTGTTATTGATTGCTTCGATTTTCTCAACTATCTGAGTGAATGCTTCTGACTGAATTGTTACTACTTCCATTTTTAAAATTTTACAGTGTATTTGAAATATTTAGACTGTAAAAGTGGGTAGAATGGTGAAGCCAGAACAGTTACATACGGTTATGTAACCCCAGTTGAAACCTTGTGCTATAATGGGTTTTAGGTTGTAAAATTTATTTGAATTTCTTTGTTTCTGCCAATAACGTATAGTAATGTTTCTCCCAGAAGTCAGCAGCCTTACTATCGGGTTGGTTGAAAAGAATGCGAAGTTTATCGGTACTGATACCTTCTTCTTTTGATTGCTTGGTCTCGAAGTTGGCGGAAATGAAACGGAGTAGTTCGGCTTCAGAATTTATGTTGAAAATATTTGGCTTTAAATCGCTAAGCATTTTGAAAAGAAGTGCAAGCTGGGGCACTGATAGGTTGGTTTTGAGTCGGTGTTTTTCTATTTCGGCGATGTAAGTGCTTGGATTAAGTTCCTCCAGTTGTTCTGCTAAGAATCGATGTATTCGGATAAGCGATTTAGAAAAAAAATAATCGAAATATAATAATTGAATTTCATGCCACTGTTCGTCATACTCTAGTGTAAACTTTCCATTTACTTGTCTTGGAATAGAAGATAAAATTTCAAATAGGTTCTTGTTTTCATTTTCTAATACTTCAGCAATAGGAATTGGGATATTGTGTTTTTGCAAGCATTTATCTATGTCTAATTGGGTTGTGTAGGTTGTTTTTTTAAAATCTGTTAATGAATGGGAAATACTATTTAGGTAGGGCTTTCTATCATCTTTCATCAGAATAAATAGATTGCCAATAATCTCATGTTTTATTCTTCTGAGACCATCGCTTAATTGCTTTTTATACGCGAGTGGAGGCATTGCGTGTAAGCTATTTACCAATAATAGCTTGGTGTAGATTAAAAAGTGTTCTTCATTTATATGTTTTGGATTGGCATCTGTAACATGAGAATTAGTGGGTATAATGCCTAGAACTCCCGATTTAAATTCCTCTTGTGCATTTTCTGTAGCTAGCCTAAACCTGTTGAAATGATTGGTATAGAAAAGCCAAATATGGCAAATACAGTGCAGTTCATTAGCATCTTTATTAAAAATCACTTTAGTAGGAGACCAATATTCTTGTTGATAGATTTTTGTAAAGTTCTCAATTCGGTTCTCAGGTGTATGTGTTTTGAATTGTGCAAGGGATAAAGCGAAGTAACGTGTTACTTCAAAGTTTGTAAGCGGTTTTATTTTATCATAAATTAGTTTGTTGAATTGCCAATAAATTTTACCGGAAAGCATTTTGTCATATTCCATTGGGTCAATACTGGTTGTTTCCCATTCATTTATTAGCTTTTTATAATAATTTACTGATTCTACTGCAAAAAGTGTTTCTAACTCCTCAACTAGGAATTTTTCTTTGGTAATTGAAACTGGATTTGTCATTTTTTCGGAAATCAGTCGTTAAACACATCCATTGCTTTGTCTAGATCTTCATTAACGATTTTAGCATAAATCTGTGTTTCTCTAAGTTGAGCATGCCCTAATAGTTTGGAAACCTTATCAATACTTATACCTTTTCTTAAAGCTCTAGTAGCCCATGTATGGCGACTAATGTGGAAAGATAAGGGTTTATCGATGTTTACCTTTTCAGCAATGAATTTTAAATTTTTATTTATGTAGGCAGTGGCACTACTTAAAGCACTATCCACGGCTCGTGGATCGTTGCAATTTAAGTCGTTTGACAACATAGGAAAAAGATAATCATTGCTATTGCCATCGGCTACTTTGTATTTTTCAATAATGGCCAAAGCTTTGTTTGGGACTTTTACAGAAATCTGACCACCTGTTTTCTTCATGGTTATATTTAGGTTGGTACCATCAAAATCTTTCCATTTCAATTGCAAAATATCTGAAACCCTAACTCCTCCAGCGTAAGCGGCAAATACAAACATATCTCTGTGTAGTTCTACACGAGTGCCAGGAGTGGGTGAAAAGTTTTCAATCAAACTAAGCTCTTCTTCAGATAGATAGAAACGATGTGTTTTCTCTGCTTTTATCTTGAATTTGTTGAATGGAATAATATTATGTTCTATCAAATCTTGACTGTAAGCGACCTTAAACATTTGGTTAATGAATTTCAAGCTATTGTTGGCCGTGTTCGTTTTATTGTTTAAGGTGTCTTTTAAATATCGCTGATATTTGGTAAGAAACTCTGGGGTGATGTCCTGAAAGGTTAAGGAGGTGCTGTCGGAAAATACTTTTAGCTTAGCGATAATAGCTTTGTTTTTATCATAAGTACCTATTTTGCCTTCGTTTAAAAATGGCTCAATTGCACTTTCTGCAAAAGCAAAAAAGAATAGCGGCTTTTTACCATAGATAGACTCTTTTAGCTGACTGGTGGTTGTAGATTTTTGATTGGTTTCATACTCATATACGTTGTCCTGCAGTTCTGCGAACTTGTTTGTGAGCATAGAATTTAGCCTAGCACTATTTAAGTGCTTTGGTTTTATCTTATTTTTTGCACTATCCCAACTGTCCTCTGGAATTGAAATGGTTGAAGCTATGTAGCTAACCTTTCTATCTTTTATGATACGGAAGTGAATTGGGGCTTCCCCTTTTTTGTTTAATTTATCTTTGCGGAATACTATTGAAATACTAGCCATAATACTATTGGATTATCAGTAAATATACGCAATAAAGTGCAGACTGGGGTAAACAATAGGGTAAACATTTGGTTTATTTGTACACATTCGGAAGTATTCGGAAAGTTCAGTAAAATAATTATACATTGATATACAGTACTTTATAGAGGTTTTGGGTGGAAAGCAGGGTAGTAGTGGTAATTCCAACGGGATCACTTAAAAAGAGCGTATGTAATCGGTAGATTGCAACGCTCTTTTTGTTTTGATGGAAAAATTAGGGGAGTCCATTTTTGATTAGATTTATCCTGAAGCGTTTAAGCAATAAAGTGGCTTTAGTATGTTGAGGAGACACCGAATGGGCATATTCTGATAAGGCAATCGGTTTAATCACTAGAAGACTAGGTTGAAAGGATACATTCAAAATTGCTAGGATTGGGTTAACTAAGGTTAAAAATGCAAGCACAATACGATTGTACTTAATGCTTAACAAGGAAGTAAGTTTCGAAAAACGAATGGACTCAAATTTATTATCAAAAGTGAAGTGAATGGTTGGAAGTTCATTTGGTTTAAACTTAATGTCATTTGAAGGTTAATAATTACCTTATTTTTTTTACACTAAAACCTAATCTGTTTACTTTTACCCTTTTATAACTAATTACTGTTAACTGCTTTCTTATGCAAGATTCTCACCTTCATCACAACGAAAAGCATTTAAAAAGCTCCGACTTACTCACTGATATTGTTATTGGTATGAGTGATGGGCTAACTGTTCCGTTTGCATTGGCAGCAGGATTGAGTGGTGCCGTTAGCAATACTGCCCTCATCACTATTGCAGGTATTGCGGAAATTGCTGCCGGATCGATAGCAATGGGATTGGGGGGCTATTTGGCCGGGAAAACAGAACAAGACCATTACAGTAGTGAGCTGGCAAGGGAATATGAGGAGATAGAATCCAAAACAGAAGTAGAAAAGCAAGAGATTCGAGATATATTTAGTAAATGGGGGTTTAGTAAAGCGTTACAAGAACAAGCAGTTGAAGAGATTGCAAATGACAAAGACAAATGGGCAGACTTTATGATGAAACACGAACTTGGACTGGATGAACCCGACCCTAAGCGTGCCAGAAAGAGTGCATTTAATATTGGCGTTTCTTACATTTTTGGGGGTTTGGTACCTTTGAGTCCTTACTTCTTTGTGCCCGATGCTATTGGTGCTTTAAAGGTATCGGTTGCAGTAACTTTAGTTTGCCTCTTCATTTTTGGATATTTTAAGAGCAAACTCACAGGCGTAAATCCATTGATTGGAGGCTTCAAAGTGATGCTGATTGGTGCTGCCGCAGCAGGTGCCGCCTTCCTGATAGCTAAATTGATTGAAGGAGGAAGATAGTGTTTAATGATTAACGTTTAGTGATTAATGTTTTTTCATTTATTATTTATAGTTAATCATTAACCATTAAACGTTAATTATTAACCATTAATCATTAATAACTAACGATTGGGTAAATTTGCTGTCCGTTCTAACATAAAGGGTATAACAATGATGACTTTTGATGATTTAAACTTAAATGCCCCGCTTCGTAAGGCATTGGCTGATTTGGGGTATACCCATCCAACAACCATACAACACAAAGCTTTTCCGGTTATTATGTCTGGTCGCGATATGTGCGGCATTGCTCAAACGGGCACTGGTAAAACATTGGCGTATCTGTTGCCTTGTCTCAGGCTTTGGAACTTTACAAAGGACAGAAATCCGCAGATATTAATCATTGTTCCTACAAGAGAACTCGTGGTGCAGGTAGTAGATACGATAAAGTCTCTGAGTGAATATACCAGTCTACGTGTAGTGGGGGTTTATGGTGGCGTAAACATTAATACCCAAAGATTGGCGGTAGAAGATGGCGTAGACATCATGGTGGGTACGCCCGGCAGGTTGATAGACCTGATTTATGATGCGTCCTTTAAAACTAAAAACATTAAAAGGTTGGTGGTAGATGAGGTGGATGAAATGCTGAACCTTGGGTTTCGTACGCAATTAAAGAACATACTCGATGCCCTGCCACAGAAGCGACAAAACTTACTCTTTTCCGCTACTATGATTGAGGAGGTAGCGGATATTATTGATACCTTCTTTAATGCACCCATCACGATAGAGGCGGCACCTACAGGTACGCCATTGGCTAATATCGATCAACAACTTTATCTGGTTCCTAACTTCTATACCAAGGTAAATCTCTTGCTTCAACTACTTAGCCGTAATGCAACCATGACCAAAGTATTGGTATTTGTTGCCACCAAGAAGCTTGCAGATGAATTGTATGATGAACTAGAAGCAGAATTTCCAGAAAGGGTAGGGGTAATACACTCCAACAAACACCAGAATCATCGGTTGAATACAGTGGTGGCGTTTCAGGAAGGGAAATGTAATTTTTTGATAGCAACTGACATCATTGCTCGTGGATTGGATATTTCGGAGGTAACGCACGTTATTAACTTCGATACCCCCGAAGTCCCTGAGAGTTATATTCACCGAATAGGTAGAACTGGGCGGGCTGATAAAAAAGGGATATCTATTACTTTTACCACCGAAAGAGAGAAGGAATATTTAGATAGCATTGAAGAGCTGATGAACTATCAAATTCCTGTAACTTCTTTGCCATTAGATCTGGTAATATCAGATGTACTAACGGAGGATGAGAAACCAAAGGTGAAGATGAAAACGTATCTGGTGAAGCCACCAAAGAAAGAAGCTGTTGGGCCTGCGTTTCATCAGAAGTCGGCAAAGAATAGTAAGGTAAATATTAAGGTGAGCCATAAAGATAAAATGATGAAGAAGTATGGCAAACCGATAAAGAAATCAGGGAAGAAATAGTTAATAGTTATTAGTTTTCAGTGGTTAGTTGTTAGTGCACTATAACAATTCTTGTCTAATCACTAATCATTAACAACTAACAACTAATCACTAACCACTAACAACTGAATGGTATGTACTACAGAAAATTAGGAAAAACAGGGTACAATGTGTCTGCTATAAGTCTCGGAACTTGGCAAGTAGGAGGTAAATGGGGGGATACATTTAGTCATGCCCATGCAGATCGGATATTGGGCGAAGCGGTAGACAATGGCATCAATTTTATAGATACTGCCGATGTTTATTCGGATGGTGAAAGCGAGAAAGCAGTAGGCAACTTTGTACGAAGCCGTAGCGAAAAAATATATGTAGCTACTAAGTGTGGCAGGCAGTTGAATCCGCATATCAGCAAATCGTATCAGCCTGAAGTATTGCGCAAATTTGTAGAAGCAAGCTTAAAGAATATGGGGTTAGAGACCCTCGATCTGGTACAACTACACTGCCCTCCAACAGATGTATATTATCGTCCTGAGATATTTGAATTGTTTGATAGACTAAAGTCGGAAGGGAAGATTCAGAACCTTGGTATAAGTGTAGAAAGGGTGGAGGAAGCTTTGAAAGGAATTGAATATGACAATGTAACGACTGTACAGATAATCTTTAATCTATTTAGACAACGTCCTGCTGAACTATTTTTCGAACAAGCTAAAAAGAAAGATATTGGTGTGATTGTGCGTGTGCCTTTAGCGAGTGGGTTGCTTACTGGTAAGTTTACCAAAGACTCCTCTTTTACTTCTGGCGACCATCGGAACTTTAACCGCAACGGCGAAGCTTTTGATAAAGGCGAAACCTTCTCGGGGATAGATTACAACAAAGGTTTGGAAGCAGTGGAGGCACTAAAAGCCATCTTCCCTAATCAGGAAAATCTTGCGCCATTGGCATTAAAGTGGATTTTGCAATTTGATGCCGTAAGTTGTATCATACCTGGGGCATCAACTCCTGAACAAGTAACGTCCAATTTACAATGCCTTTCTGTTCCTGATTTCACTGAAGCACAACTGATTCAAATTCAATCAGTTTATGAGAAGTATATCAAGCAAGAAGTGCATCAGCTTTGGTAGGAGGAAATAACGGTTAATGATTAGAGATTAATATTTAACCTGTCTCAGAACAATCTCATTAATCGATGATTATTAACTATCAACCATTAAATAATTAACATTCAGAATATGAAATACAATTTATTAGGCAATACCGGATTGAAGGTATCTGAACTTTGTTTGGGAACCATGACTTTTGGAGGTAGGGGATATTGGACAGCAATTGGCACGTTGGAACAACAGCCTGTTGACGACCTGGTTAAAACAGCCGTTGATGCAGGCATTAACTTTATTGATACTGCCAATATCTATTCGGAGGGATTGTCAGAAGAAATGACTGGCAAAGCTATTCGGAATCTTGGGATAAGCCGTGATGACCTGGTACTTGCTACCAAAGTTAGAGGCAGGATGAATGCGGGACCAAATGGTAGTGGTCTTACTCGTAAACACATTTTGCACGAAGTGGAAGCAAGCCTTAAAAGATTGAATACCGATTACATTGACCTCTACCAGATACATGGCTTTGATGCCCTTACTCCATTGGAAGAAACCATCGAAACGCTTGATATCCTGGTAAAATCGGGTAAAGTACGTTATATTGGTTGCAGCAACCTGATGGCATGGCAACTGATGAAGGCTTTAGGGTATTCTACACACAACAGAATAGCTAAGTTTGTTTCTCTACAAGCCTATTATACGGTTGCAGGTAGAGATCTGGAGCGAGAAATGGTGCCTTTGTTACTAGACCAACAAGTAGGGCTAATGGTTTGGAGTCCATTGGCAGGTGGCTTTTTGAGTGGTAAGTATACCCGTTCTACACAAGGAGAGGATGGGTCGAGACGCATTAACTTCGATTTTCCTCCTGTAGATAAGGAAAAAGCCTATGATATAATTGATGTATTACAACCTATGGCTACCGATAAAGGGGTATCTGTAGCCCAATTATCATTAGCTTGGTTACTGCATCAACCAGTGGTAACTAGTGTAATTGTAGGCGCAAAAAGAGTGGATCAACTGCAAGACAATATAAAAGCAGTGGATGTAACCTTTACAGCTGAAGAATTAGCCACTATAAATGAAATAAGTAAACTAATGCCTGAATACCCGGGTTGGATGTTGGCAAGAATGGGAGAGGACCGAAAGAAATAATCACAATAACATAGATACAATAAACTGGCTAGGTTATTACATAAAGAAAGAGGAGCACGTGT
>CAISCV010000275.1 GCA_903883945.1 uncultured Chitinophagaceae bacterium
AAGAGTACAATTCCAATGGTTGTTAAAATACGCTTTAAAAATGCCGCTACTTCGGGTTCCATTATTACTTATTTAATGAGAGGTGTTAGGTTGTAAGTAATAGGTATTAAGTAATAGAACCCTCTAAACTTATTACCTATTACTTACAACCTTAAACTTTCCTAGTGCATCATCTTTTGTAGCTTCTTAGTCAGGAAGAATAAGATAAGCGAAGCGATGCCAGCCATAAACACAAATAACATAAAGAAACTGTAAAGGTTGTCGATATGATACCCCAAGAATGTTTTGAATTGATAGGGTATCTGCAATTTCTCAAGTGTGGTTATCTGTGAAGGCGTTGGCGAAATTGTGTGGTTAAGGATGGGTGCTAAATCAATACCAGCATCTTTTGCGTCCTTTATTTCTGCTATCCCCGGAGGATATAAACCACTTAAAAGACCTGCAAACTTATTGGCAAATGCATTGGCAGTGAACCATACAGCCATTAATAATGAAGCAAATTTTGCAGGGGCAAGTTGATTCACTAATGATAGTCCAATGGGCGATAAACATAATTCACCGGAGGTATGCAAGAAGTACATACCAACCAACCATATCATACTTACTTTAATGCCGGGCTGCACATTTTTTACCCCAAAAGCAATCCATAAATAACCTACAGCCAACAAGAATAAACCCAATGCCATCTTGGTAGGGGAGGAAGGCTCACTCTTGCCTAATTTCAACCAAAACCAAGCAAATATTGGAGCCAGTGTTACGATGAATACTGAGTTTATTGATTGAAACCAACTTGCCGGTACAACATAAAACCCTAGGTCACGATTGGTTTGTTCATCCGCAAAAAAGGTAAGCGAAGCCCCTGCCTGCTCATAAGCACTCCAAAAGAATATGACAAAGAAGGATACTATGAAGATTACTGCCACTTTAGATTTCTCTATTGGATTTAATGTTTTATCAGAGAAAATTACTACCCCTATAAAAACTATACACGCTATTAACAGATAGAAAATATAGTTCTGTAAGACGGATACGATGAGATGTTTTCCTAGAATATTATGATGAGTGAGGTAAAGTAAAATCCTCTTTGAACTGGTATTTAGTTTGGCATCTATATAAATCAGTCCTATTGTAATAAAAGAGAATAATAACAATCCAACGATAATAGTGATTGGTTTTGTAGCTATTGCAGGAGAGTTTTCAGGCGTTAAACCCAACGTTTTTCCCTCAGGGTCTTTTACGTAATTATGATGAAATAATAATTGTACAATAACACTTAACAACATCCCGATACAGCCAATCAGAAAGCCCCATTTAAAGTCGGCAGGATTGCCTGTATCGCCAAACATTCCGCAGAGGAATGGTCCAAAAGCCCCGCCTACGTTGATGCCCATATAAAAGATGGTGTACGCCGGATCCAATCGCCTGTCGCCTTTGGGATATAATTGCCCCACCATCGACGATATGTTTGGTTTGAAGAAGCCATTGCCAGCAATCATCAATCCTAGTCCAGAAAAGAATAATATAGTAGATAATTGAGGCGCAGAATGATAGAATGTACTACAGAAAAACAAGACCAGTTCGCCTAACGCCATCACCAGGCCACCTGCAATGATGGATCGTTGGTTGCCCCAATATCTGTCAGCGACATAGCCTCCAATCAAGGGTGTGAGGTAAACTAAACCAGTGTAGCTACCATATAAGTTAGAGGCAAAAACCTTATCAAACAGCAAAGCTTTGGTCATGAACAAAATCAGGATGGCACGCATGCCATAATAGTTAAATCTTTCCCACATTTCAGTTGCAAACAATACATATAAACCTTTGGGATGTCCTTTCTGTGCAACGGGTAAATTCATATCAAATAAAGTTTAATAAATAATTAAGTGCCTCAAAGTAGGAATTAATTTCTAATTAGCAATAAACTGAGGAGATAATAGTGGGAAGTGGTTAGTGATTAGTGGTTATTGTGAGGTCTGAGAAGCATAAAAAAGGGTCGTAAATAAGACAAACTGTTGCAAAGTATGAAGTTCATCACTGCGCTTCTGTTTTAAAGTAATTGCTATTCTACTACTCCCAAAACCATTTCAACTGTTACTTTAAAACTATTCTCCTCCTTTTCTGTTTTCTATACCCACAACAACTAACTTTTAATGGAGACAATCAATATAATCTGGTTTAGGAGAGACCTTCGCTTACAAGACAACGCCGCTTTGTATCATGCACTCAAAAGCGAAAACCCGGTGTTGCCTATCTTTATTTTCGATCAGAACATATTAGATAAGTTAGAAGATAAAGCAGACAGGCGTGTGGAATTTATTCACGCTGCACTTGCTGAAATGCAACAACAATTTTTGGCAATGGGTAGTAGCCTGCAAGTGTTTTATAGTACGCCAATAGAAGCTTTCAAAGAACTTATTACAAATTATAAAATAGAGAAGGTTTTCACCAATCACGATTATGAACAGTATGCCATGAACCGAGATGAACAGATTGGTGAATTGTTGGAAGCGCATCATGCAACCTTGCACACGTACAAAGACCAAGTGATTTTCGAGCGAGATGAAGTAACCAAGGATGATGGTAAACCCTACACCGTTTTTACGCCATTCAGTAACAAATGGAAGGCTCGATTAACGGCTTTTCACCTGAAAGCATATCCTACTGAGGAGTATTTTAGAAATTTCTATAAGCAGCCACCTCTGCCGTTGCCGTCATTGGAAACGATGGGTTTTATTCCTGTTGATTCACCTTTTCCTTCCAAAGAATTAAACCTTGGCATGGTGGCAAAATACCAGCAACAACGCAACTTTCCTTCAATAAGGGGAACGTCTCAATTGGGTGTGCATCTACGATTTGGTACGGTGAGTGTGCGGAAAATAGCGAGGCAAGCAAAAGATATTAGTGAAACTTATTTAAATGAATTGATATGGCGCGACTTCTATCATAGTATTCTGTGGCATTTTCCACATGTACGGAAAGGGGGGGCGTTTAGAAAAGAATATGAAGGCATTGAATGGGTTAATAATGAAAAAGATTATGAGAACTGGTGTGAAGGCAAAACGGGGTATCCCATTGTGGATGCGGGTATGCGTGAACTGAATGCTACTGGGTTTATGCATAACCGGGTGCGGATGATTGTTGCTTCTTTTCTTACCAAACATTTGTTGATAGATTGGCGTTGGGGCGAACTATATTTTGCAAAGAAGCTGCTAGACTTCGATTTTGCTGCCAACAATGGCGGATGGCAATGGGCAGCAGGAAGTGGGTGTGATGCAGCACCCTATTTCAGGATATTTAATCCGACCCTGCAAACGGAGAAGTTTGATAAAGACCTTAAATACATTCGTAAATGGATACCCGAATTGGATAGTTTCGATTATCCACAGCCAATCGTTAATCACGAGTTTGCCAGAAAGCGCGTACTTGAAGTTTATAATAAAGCTTTGAAAAAGGATTAGTCACCGATTTAGTTCGTTAAAGTAATTATTTGATGCAGCACTTAATTGCTTTTTATTCTCTATGTATGAAATGAATGTTGGAGATGGTTCAATAGCTTTTATTTTCATTAATTAGATAAATAAAATTTAGAGACAATCCCATTCCTCTACATAACATTTGTCATTTGAAAAGCTGGATTATTTGTACTTTATTATTAACTAACCTTGGGATTATAGTGCATGTATGAGTTTTTTTAAAAAAAGGATGCCTAATAAAGCCGATGCTGAAAAGTATTATCAACAGGCTTTTGAAGAAGAAACAGAACATAACGACTACGAAAAAGCGTTGTATTTATACGAGAAAGCAGCCAAACATGGTTTGGCCAAAGCACAGTATTACTGTGGCTACATGTATCTGAAGGGAAGGGGTACTAGACGAAATAAAGAAAAAGCATTAGCCTTGATAGAACTATCCGCTTATCAAAATCACCCTCATGCACAATTTTTATTGGCTCAAATGTATCTGAGTGGTGAAGGTGTAGAGAAAAATGAAGATTTGGGTAATGAATGGATGGAAAAATACAGAAAACATAATCTTCCTGAGAACCTGTTACTAAGTTTTAATAATTACTAACCTAATATAGAAAAAGAGATTCTTCCTTTCTTTTTTGCTTATCTCAATTCAAGTTGCTATGTTCGTGTTGTCTAATCCTATTTTGTATTAGATATAACCTTTTTTAATAAGCACGCTTTAAGAAACTTGAAAAATATTCCTCACAACGCAAGGCTATATGTAGTAGCTATTGTTTCTACCTTTTCTTCTTTTACTGTCTCAGCACAGCAGCAACAAAAACAAGTGACAAATCTTTCACAGACATGGATAGGGTTCAACTCGTTATTCAGGCTTAATAATAAATGGGGCATTTCTGCAGATGGGAGTTACAGAAGCAACCAATTCTTTTCTAGCGATTATTATAGTATTTCTCGTGTAGGAATAAACTATTGGGTGAATGACGATATCCTACTCACTGCCGGATTTGGACACCAATGGACTGCACCCAAAATAAAGGGGTGGCATACCATTGCAAATGAAAACAGGCTTTACCAGCAGGTATTGGTTTCCTCAAAAGTGGGACGTGTTAGTATTTCTAACAGGTTGCGCAATGAAGAAAGGTGGCAAGAAAAGATAGTTGCAGATACCAATACACACGTTTCTGTTTTCACAGACAGGGTTCGTTATCAGTTAATGTTAGTAGTTCCCTTCACTAGAAAACCGTATTTCCCCTCCTTGGTTGTGTCAGATGAGTTGATGTTACAAATGGGTAAAAGCATCGTATATAATACTTTCGACCAAAACCGTTCTTTCATTGGACTACGAGAGACTTTCACCGGAAACCTTAGTTTTGACATTGGTTATATGCTGGTAGATCAACAGAAATCGACAGGATACCAGTATGAAAGAGATCATATATTCAGGGTATTCTTTTTGTATAATCCAGATTGTAGAAAGAAAAAGTAATGATTTCTTTGTAGGATGAACTTAAATAGACCTCTTCGGAAATTAGTTTCCCCTTTTGAACAATAAGAAACATTTCACTTTTCTCTGTAAATTTTAAGCCTCAGTGGCAACCTTATTATATATAAATAGGATAAAAAACTGCCACAGAGGCACAGATAGAACAGAAAAAAGAAGAAGAATGAATTTCCGAAGAGGTCTAATAAAAAACGCCCGACTCTTGGTTGAGTCGGGCGTTTTAATAATCAATTAAAAACTATCAAATCAGCCTACAGCCAACTGCCTATAAAGGCATCGTTTACTGAATCAACATCTTTTAGTCTTTTAGCACGACCAACATGTTTTATCTTCTGAACGATGAGGGTTACTAACATCAATAATAAGAATACCAAGGTGAGCGGTGGAATACCCATCATGCTAATCCATTTACCACCATACATTTTGCGCATCGGACGGCGTAAACGTTCTGCAATCAAGTACATACTAGGCACAATAATCAAGGTCATAAAGAATGCAAATGCCAAACCGAAGATGATTGTCCAGCTTAATGGCTTCCAGAATACCACGTTGTCTCCTCCAAAGAAGATATGTGGTTTCAACTCACTAAACAAAGTGATGAAGTTGATATTGAAGCCTACTGCGATAGGAATAAAACCTAATATAGCAGCTAGGGCAGTTAACAATACCGGAATGATACGTGTTTTACCTGCCTGTACAATAGCTTCTCTAGTTTTCAGTCCACGACCACGAAGTTCATCAGTAAACTCTATTACTAATATACCATTCTTAACCACAATACCTGCCAGACCAACAACGCCTAAGCCAGTCATCAATACCGAAACTTCCATGCCTGTAGCTGCAAAACCAAGAAATACCCCAATAACGCTAAAGATAATTTCGGACAAAATAATAACGGGCTTACTAACACTATTGAATTGTAACACCAATATAAACAAGATGGCACCCAAGGCAATTACCAATGCCTTACCAAGAAATGCACCCGTTTCAGCTTGCTGCTCACCCTCACCCGTTTGTTTGATGGTTACCCCATCTTGCAATCCCTTGAAGTTAGCAATATGCCCTGCTAATACTTGGTTTACACTTGTAGCATTAAAACCTTGCGTTGTTAATACATTAGACACCAATGCTATCATACGCTTTTGGTTCTTGCGTTTTACACTACCCAAGGTACTGGAAGGCTCGAACGTGACCAATGAACTGATTGGGATACTTTTGATAGCACCTCCAGACGCAAAGTCACGGAAGTAAATCTTCATATTCAATAATTCAGCTAAATTCTTACGCTGCACTTCATTGTTACGTAATTGAATTTTGTACTCTTCCTTTCCTTCTTTAATCTTAGATACTTCCTTTCCAAATAGGGCAGTCCTGATGGCGATACCTATCTGCGCAGTAGAAACACCTTCTATCAATGCACGCTGGCGATTTACTTTGAGCGTAATCTCCGGGTTGGTTAAATCGACACTCATCTTCAACTCCTCCACACCTGGTACCTGAATAGAATCCAGATAGTTCTTTAGTGAATTTGTTGTTTTAATCAGCGCATCAAAGTCCTCACTAGCAATTTCAATATTAACAGGTGGATCTGTTGGCGGCCCTCCGCTTTCTTGGTCAACAGTAATCTGTGCACCAGGAATCCCTTTTAGTTCTTTACGGATAGCATCCATATAAGGCCTTGTCGCTACGCCGTTACGTTTCTCGAACTCTACAAAGGACACTTGAATTCTACCCAACTCACTACGGGTACTTCTATCACCACTGCTAGGGTCATTCGCACCCAAAGCCACATTGCTGATAACACTCTCAACCACAGGATTCTTCTTTCCATTGTCCAATCCCAATACCTTGTTTACTCTCTTTTCTAATTCTTGGGTAATACTATCTGTATATTCTACGTTGGTACCTACTGGTAGTTTCAGGTAAACATATATCTGGTTTGGATCTCCTTTAGGGAAGAACGTAATTGGTACTCTACCCGATTTAATAGACCCAACAAATATGAATAGTGACAAGAAGAATAATCCAATAGTTCCTAAAAGTAGATATACAGGTTTCCAACCATCTAGAGCCCAACGTAACAAATTTTCGTAGTGACTCATAATCCAAGGTAATGCTCTGTTTTGGAATGCATGAATGGCATCATCCAATACATATCTGTTCAGAATCATTAACAGTAGAAAGAAGATAAGTAGATTACCCAAGAATGGAGCACCTGTAATATCCAATATAACTCCAGCAACTAATACCACCCAGAAAACTGGTTTCTTGAAGAGTTTGTGCTTGTCTTTAATCTCTTCATCATCGGCATGATTCATAAAGTCTACCGCAAATACCGGGTTCATTATGAATGCTACCAATAGTGATGCTGCCAACGTAAATATCAACATGGTAGGTAGATAAACCATGAACTTACCAATGATTCCTGGCCAGAACAAAAGCGGGAAGAAGGGTGCAAGTGTTGTGAGTGTACCTGCCAATACCGGCACGAATACCTCACCGGCAGCCATACGAGCCGCAATAGCAGAAGGTATTTTCCCCTTGCCCTCCACGAATATGCGGTGTGTGTTTTCGATTACCACGATGGCATCATCCACAATAATACCTAGCCCGAAGAGCAAGGCAAAAAGCACGATGAAGTTGAGGGTAACGTGTGTGCCCACAATCAGATCGGCACCAGGCAGGAATACAAATGCTACGAACATACTAAGCGGTACCGACAACGCCACAAAGAAGGCATTTGTCACGCCCATAAAGAACATCAGGATAATCAACACCAATATGAATCCAATGATAATAGAGTTTACCAAATCGTTGAAAGAGGTTCTTGTCTTAATACTTAAATCCCCTGTGATAACTGCGTTTAGATTCTTTGGATAGAGAACACCACGGCTTTCTTCTACAATCTTTTTAACGCCATCACTAGTTTCTATCAAGTTCTCACCACTACGTTTGATGATGTTTAGGGTAACCACGTTCTTACCATCCAACCGAGCATAACTTTCTCTTTCTTTTGTAGTATCAATAATTGTAGCGATATCTTTCAGGTATATCGGGCTACCTGAAGTGTTGCGGATAATCAATTGAGAGATATCAGCTGCAGTCTTCATCTGTCCTTTCAACTGTAGGTTACGTTTCATGGTACCCACATCCAATAAACCGCCGGAGATATCCATATTTTCCCTTTGAACAGCATTGCTGATGTCGTCAAAGGTTACGCTTGCACTTTGCATACGGTAGTTGTCTACATTAATCTGAAACTCTCTTTCTGGGGCACCCACAATATCAACACGCGTAATTTGGGTAAGGTCTTCCAGTTTATCTTTCAAATCATCTGCATACTTTTTCAAATGAACCAAATCATAGTCGCCACTTAGGTTAACATACATAATTGGTTGCTCGCTAAAGCTTACTTCTAGTGCTGTTGGCTCTTGGGTAAGGTCGGTAGGCAAGTCTTGCTTGGCTTTATCCATTGCGTCTTTTACTTTCTGCAAAGCCACATCGGTCTTTACATCCGTATCAAACTCTACCATGATAGCACTATAATCCTGCTGTGAAGTACTGGTAAACTTCTTTATTTTAGCACCTGTAATACCCTTTATCTGTTTCTCGATTGGGCGGGTAACTAAGTTCTCAATATCCTTCGGTGAATTACCTACATAAATAGTTTGTACATAAATAGTAGGAATCACAATATCTGGAAACTGTTCCTTGGGTAATGTTGCAAACTGAAACATCCCCCAAAGCGACACAACCAAGATTAAGAAATAGATGGGCGTTCTGTTATTGATACTCCACGTGGTGGGGCCAAACTCTTTGAATTTGTCCTTGATATTTTCTAATACACTCATAAAATTGTGATTTAAATGATTTAGATGATATAATGATTAGCCGTTTTATTCAATGATGTTTAAAATCATTAAATAACTCTAATCATTAAATCATAATTTTATTTTATTGTTTGTAAACCGTTTAAACTCTAAGCTTGTTTTACCAAAGTTGATAAGAAGTCCTACTTCGAAGTGAAAGGCTTCTAAGTAATTAATGATTTGATTATAATTCGCTGGAATAAAATCTCCAATTGCCTTTAATTCTACCATCACCTTATTTTCTACTACAAAATCTACCCTCCTTTTAACGATTAATATATCATCATAGAAAACACTCCATTCTTGTTCCTTTATAAAAGCAAAGTCAATTCTTCCAAGTTCTATTGCTAAAGCTCGTTGATAAATATTCTCTGGAAACCCTCTCCCAAGCTGATTATGAACCTTCATTGCACAACCGATAATGCCCGAAGTAAGCCCTGAATGTAAATATTTGTCATCGTTTACCATAGCAGCATCATTTAATCATTCAAATCATTGAATCATTACTTATTTAGTTGTAAGCAATTGTCCTTCATATAATCCTTGATATCCTTCAGTTATAACAACCTCGCCTGCTGCAAGACCGCTCTTTACTTCTAGCTTATCCCCATACAAATCGCCTATGGTTACTGCTTTCTTTTTGGCAATTAACTTAGCCCCTTCCTGAACAGCCACCATTACATATTTTCCTTTCTCATCATTCTGCAAAGTATTTACAGGTAAAGTAATTGCTTTGGGATTTGTATAATCCTGAATATTAACCAAAGCTATCTGGTTGGGGTGGAAGTCTTTGTCGGAAGGAATTTTTGCCTCCACATAAAAGCTTCTACTATTTGCATCAATCAAATTACTCGCCACAGTAACAGTAGCTTCTATTGTCTTCTTAATGTCGGGAAGGTTCACCTTGATATGACTTCCTACATGCACTTTGTTCAAATAGTTTTCCGGGATATTAACTGTAACTTTCAAGTCACTTGCATTTACAATCTTTATCTGTGGCAAAGTACCCATCACACCTATGAAAGCTTCCCCTACTCGTACATTTACGTCATCCGCAACACCGCTTACATCAGCATATACATTAGCAAATTCCAATTGATCTTTATACACTTTAGCCTGAGCTTCCGATGTTGCCAACTGAGCTTGCAGGTTATCTACATTGTTTTTTGCAGTAAGCAATTGCACTTCAGTACCAATATTCTCCGCCCATAATGCCTTTTGTTTCTTATAAATTGTCTTGGCGAAATCTAGTTGTGTTCTTAAGGTCTTCAACCCGTTTTCAGCAGCAGTATAGCTTTGTTGAGCAATGGTATTATCTAGTTGTAGTAACAATTGTCCCTTCTTTACGACATCCCCTTTCTTTATAAACAAAGCTTTCACTTGTCCACCGCCATTCTTAGGCGTTACATAAGAGATATTAACCGCTTCTATTTTTCCTTGCAAATCGATGTAATGACTAAACGCTTCAGGTGCTATTGTACCCAAAGTCACTAGTTTCGCCTTCTCTGCTACCACAGTAGATGGGTCTAGTTTGGCAATCTCTGCTTCTATGCCTGCAACCTTTTTTGTAAGCTCAGCCTGTTGGTCTTTTAGTTTAGCCAACTGCTCTTTCTTTTCTTTGATAGCTGCTTCTACGGTCTTTTTTCCTCCGCAAGCCACCAATGTTATTACTGACAGTATCAGTATTGCTCTTTTAATTTGTTTCATGTAATTATGATTAATTGTGATTTGAATGAAAAAAAATGATTTGTATGCTTATGCCCTTCTGCTTACTTAAAACTTATTACTTACCACTTACTACTATAATTTGCCTATTGCCTTTTTATAATCTACCTTGGCAATGATGGCGCTGTACAAAGCGTTGATATAATTGGTTTGTGCCGTGATGAGGTCTGTTTCGGCAGCATTAATTTCTATATTGCTTCCTGTGCCAACTTCATATTTCTTTTTAGTCTGGTTATAGACTGTCTCTGCCAGCTCCATATTCTTCTTCTGAAAGTCGATGGTTGCAATAGCCGATTTAAAGTTGAGTGTAGCTTGTTCCACATCGCTGTCTATACTCCTTTTCAGGTTGTCTATACTGTTTTCTGTCTGTTGCAGTTCAAGCTTGGACTGCTTTACTTTAGCATCTTTTGCAAAGCCATCAAACAATGGAACCGAAATATTTAATGTCACCCATGATGCCGGATACCAGTCTCCCTTTCCAAAGAAATTGAATTGGTGTCTGTAAGCCTGCTTGGCGTAAGTACCGCTCAATGCTACTGTAGGCAGGTAAGAAAGCTGGTACCTTCTGATGTTGTATTCATTCAACTTTTTACCCAATAGCGCATACTGAAATTCCTTCCTGTCATTGTATTGGTAAGCTGCGTCTTGCAGTATACCGTCTTTTATCTGTGCTTCGCTCAGCGTATCTGTCAGTTGCAATGCTTCTTTCACGGGCATTCCAAGTAAGGTTTTCAAGCCAACATAGCCATTGCTAATGCTGTTGAGCACACTTATCTTCTGTGTTTTGAGGTTGGTTAGCTGCACACTCACCTTATCAACATCCAACTTCTCGGCAAAGCCATTCTTATACAGTTCTTTGGTATCGTGTTCTAGTTTCTCCAAGCGAGCAATGTTTGCATCTAATAGCTTCACTTGTGTTTTACTAACTACCAGCTGATAATAAACCTTCTCTACATTGGTTTTAATAACTTCTTCGGTTACCTCAACATTTTTTGATTGAAAATCTAAAGAAGCCTTTCTCGCCTGTAGTCCTACAAACACTTGCCCATCAAAAAGAAGCTGTTGCAGTTGCAAACCACCACTAGCATTGTAGTTCAATCCAAAGCTAAGTGCTTGGTCTTTAGTCTGTCCCTGAAATGCCCCTGCAGGAATTACCTGTGTAGGAATATCGAAGTACTTGGTAGAGGCAATATTTCCCGAGATAGAAGGTAATGCTGCCGCCGTAATCCCCCTGTTTACTTGTTGTTGAATTTGCAGATTCAACAATGCATTTTTTACTTGTGTGTTGTTCTTTTTGGCATAATCAACTGCATCTTGCAGTGTAAAACTATGTGTATTGGTTGCAGGCAACTGAGCAGATGCCTTCGAGACAACCAACAAAACAACATAGAGCATCACTGCCATTAAGTGTTTGTGTTTGATCATAATGATTGTTTTTTTCTTTCTTGTTTATATTTATTAATCAGTTCTTGTCCCTTCGGTGTAACCAACCCATGCAGAAAATTATCGGTTATCTCCACACAAAGCCTCGATAAAGGATAGCTTCCATGTGGGAAGTAGTTCATGTTGAAGATGAGAAACATACTCCCAATTCTAAACTTTGTAATGATATCTACATCTATCTCTTGCCTGTAATTTCCTTCTTTTATCCCTTTCAACAGGTTCTCCTTTATCGTTTCGTATAGATAGGCGTTGTGGTGGTCTGTGAACCTTTTAAACTGCTTGGGATGATACTTTTCTAGGTCAAAAAGTATGGCTGGATTAAATCCTGCAAACAATTCTTCCATAATGTCTAAGGCCAAAAACAACTCATGAACAGCATTTTCTGCCTCTTCTTTGGTTTGTGAGCAATCACACTCCATCCTATTCATCTCTATGTCTAGCACCCCATCCA
>CAISCV010000276.1 GCA_903883945.1 uncultured Chitinophagaceae bacterium
AACATTAAAAGAGCGCCTCATTTGGCAGCTATATTAGTAGGAAACAATGGCGCAAGCGAAACCTATGTCGCCAGCAAGGTAAAAAACTGTGAGGAAGTGGGTTTCGTGTCCTCTCTCATCCGTTTCGATAGTGAGGTAGACGAAGAAACATTACTCAATCAAATTATACATCTCAATAACGATGCAACCGTAGATGGTATTCTGGTGCAGTTGCCTTTGCCAAAGCACATCAGTGAAGCAAAGGTTATAGAAACCATTTCGCCTGATAAAGATGTGGATGGTTTTCATCCCATCAATGCTGGCAAACTGGTTCAAGGTCTGCCTTCATTCATCCCTGCCACGCCGTATGGTATTATGTTGATGCTGGAACATTACAACATCCAAACCAAGGGTAAACATGCGGTGGTGATTGGTCGCAGCAATATCGTAGGTCGCCCCATGAGTATCTTGCTCAGCAGCAATCTTCCTTATGGCAATTGCACGGTCACCATTTGTCATTCCCACACGCCCAATCTCAATGAAATTTGTTTGCAAGGAGATATTGTGGTAGCTGCTTTGGGCAGACCCGGTTTTGTAAAAGCAGAGATGGTAAAAGACGGTGCGGTAATAATTGATGTAGGTATTACCCGTGTTACGGATGAAACGGCAAAAAAAGGTTTCCGAATCAAAGGTGATGTTGCTTTTGAGGAAGTTGCTGCAAAAGCTGCTGCCATTACGCCTGTTCCGGGTGGTGTTGGCCTGATGACAATTGCTGGACTTTTAAAGAATACACTTCAAGCATATAAGGCGAGTATTGGGGAATAGGTGAAGCGGCTTAATACATAGATAGCAGACTTAATAATTCATACTTTTCTAAGTAAATCACGCTTAGTATCTATGTAGTTATTACTTCTTCTTAACTGAATGACATCATGCCAAAAGGGGATTTGAACCCTTAATTTGCATCAGCCACTAAATTATTTTTTGTTCTAATTAAATCTGAATTATATATTTGCCCCGCAATGATAAATTTTACAAATACAACAATAAAGACAATAAAGGGATTCCCGAGAGGGAAGGCTTAGTCGTTTGTGTATGTCAAAATATAACAGCAGCCTTCCCAAACTGGGGAGGCTGTTTTGTTTTTATCAATTATTAATCTAAAAAAGCTGAGTAAATCAGCACAAAGGAGAACACAAAAATGAAAGTAGCCGTAGTTGGGGCCACAGGCCTAGTAGGCACAAAGATGTTGGAAGTACTTGCCGAAAGAAACTTCCCAGTAACTGAATTGGTACCCGTAGCATCGGAGCGTTCTGTGGGTAAAGAAGTAGAATTCAAAGGCAAGAAGTATAAAGTAGTAGGTATGCAAGCGGGTATTGATGCAAAACCTGCTGTGGCTATCTTCTCTGCTGGTGGTGGTACCTCAACAGAGTGGGCACCTAAGTTTGCTGCTGCAGGCATTACTGTTATCGATAATAGTAGCGCTTGGCGTATGGATCCCACCAAGAAACTGGTAGTGACAGAAGTAAATGCAGCAGTGTTGACTGCCGAAGATAAAATTATCGCTAACCCCAACTGTAGTACCATTCAAATGGTGGTTGCCTTGCAGCCTTTGCATACTAAATACAAAATAAAAAGAGTAGTAGTAAGTACCTATCAAAGTGTGACTGGTACGGGTAAAGCTGCCTTAGACCAACTGTTCAATGAAAGAAAAGGCATTGAAGGCGAAAGAGCGTACAAATACCAGATAGACCTGAACGTTATCCCTCAGATAGATGTATTCTTGGAGAATGGATACACCAAAGAAGAGATGAAAATGGTGAAAGAAACTTGCAAAATCATGCAGGACGACAACATCAAAGTAACAGCTACCACCGTTCGTATCCCTGTTGTGGGCGGACACAGCGAAAGCGTGAATGTAGAGTTTGAAAATGAGTTTGACTTAGAAGAAGTGAAAGCTTTGTTGGCTGCTGCCCCTGGTGTGGTGTTGCAACAAAACGACGCTGAACAGTTTTATCCAATGCCTTTGTGGGCACACGAGAAAGACGAGGTGTTTGTTGGTCGTTTGCGTAGAGACGAGACGCAGCCAAAGACTTTGAATATGTGGATAGTGAGCGACAACCTACGTAAAGGTGCTGCCACCAACGCTATTCAGATAGCTGAATACTTAACAAGCAAGGGATTGTTATAGTAGTAATACTGGTACCATCTTTTAAAAAAGAAAGTGCGGCTTTACCAAACAGGTAATTGCTGCACTTTTTATTTTATCCCTGTTGGCTCACTCAGTAATACACGCATCCAACTGTTTACAATCTGTTTCATTTGCACGTTTTTAAAGTAAACCAGAAATGCACGTTCTATAATTTAAAATTGTAATAGAAAAAAGAGCAGATAAATTTGAAAGAAACAAGTAAACAGTAGCAATATGTAACAAGTACGTAGACTGAAATTGACAGACAAAATACTTATCCTCACCGTTTTATAAAACTTTTGAAACGTATTTACGCGTATTTCTTATAATTTTATCGCATGAAAAAAATACTATTAGCGTCGCTTCTATTAAGCTTCAATTTCTTAACCTTTTGCCAGAATAAAAAGCCAACAGATAAGATTGCTACCAAAATAGATAGCAACAAGTTGCCTGCTTATTTAAGAACTAAGGATTTACCTGTGATAAAACTTTATACTGATATTACAAAAAAGGATGGCAAACAGGATACTACCTTGTTTACGAATTCCAATCTGCCGGCAAACAGACCTGTTGTAATTATTTATTTTAGTCCTGAATGTGGGCATTGTCAACACGAAATGAAAGAGATAGAAAAGAATATAGATAGTTTGAAGAATGCATTCTTTGTCTTTGTGAGTCGTTTCCCTGTAGATTCTATAAAAGGATTTGAAAAAAAATACAATACGAGCATCTATTCCAATATGGTATTTGGTAAAGAAGCTAGCTATTATATTCCTGTATTCTACGACATAAAGTTCACCCCTTTTATGGCTATTTACGATTCAAAAAAGCAATATGTAAAATCTTATGACCAGGGTGCTGATATGCGTGAACTAAATCAATTGATTGCCAAGCTAACAGTCGAAAACGAAATCGATAAAAAAAGCAAGAAAAAGCATACTGTCAAGTAAATGTGGAGTACATTTGCGGCGAAAAAATTAAATTATCATTAAATAAAATTTGCGTTATGAAAGTTACAGTAGTAGGCGCGGGTGCAGTGGGTGCAACATGCGCCGATAATATCGCCCGCAAAGAGTTAGCGACAGAATTAGTATTGCTTGATATCCGTGAAGGTTTTGCAGAAGGCAAGGCTTTGGATATGACCCAAACTGCTGCCCTATTAGGTTTTGACACCAAGATTACAGGTTCTACAAATGATTATTCGAAGACTGCTGGCAGTGATGTAGTAGTGATTACTTCGGGCTTACCTCGTAAACCAGGAATGACTCGTGAAGAGTTGATTGGCGTAAATGCTGGCATCGTGAAGAGCGTTGCTGAAAACATATTGAAATATTCTCCAGAAGCCATCATCGTGGTTATTTCTAACCCAATGGATACCATGACTTATCTGGCTTTGCAAAGTACAGGTTTGCCTAAGAATAAGATTATTGGCATGGGTGGTATTTTGGATAGCGCTCGTTTTAAATGCTATTTGAGTGCTACTTTAGGTGCTAATTCTTCTGATTTGAATGCTATCGTAGTTGGTGGACACGGTGATACGACTATGATTCCTTTGATTCGTTATGCTACTTGGAACAGTGCTCCTGTTACTGATTTTTTAACTGAAGAAGAACAACAAAAGATTGTTTCCGATACAATGGTTGGCGGTGCTACCCTAACTAAATTGATTGGTACTTCTGCATGGTATGCGCCAGGTGCTGCAGGTGCTGCATTGGTTGAAGCAATAGTACGTGACGAGAAGAAATTGTTCTCTTGTTGCGTTGCCCTTGATGGTGAATATGGACAAAGCGATATCTGCTTGGGTGTTCCGGTTATTATTGGTAAGAATGGTGTTGAAAAGATTATTGATTATAAATTGAATGCAACAGAACAAGCTGCTTTTGATAAGAGCGCTGCTGCTGTGAGAAGTATGAACGACGTTTTGAAGACTCTATAGTATTTGAGATAGTTGGTTTAAAGGGAAAGCCCCAAGGATTTGTTTTCTTGGGGCTTTTTGTATATTATGATTTTCCGAGAATATTTTATATCAATTAGAAGCAACATAGATTACAAGGTTAATTCATGTTATTAATGTTTGTTAGAAACAACAATAGCTGCGATTTCATTATACCAACGTCAGAAACATAGTAAGTAATGCCAGACTAGTTTCCTGCATCGGGGGCTGCATTTCCGAAGTTCTTTCTCAGTTCCATCAGCATATTCCGAAACTCTTCACGCGTAACTTTCTTCCCTTTTTTAGGCTCTTTTACCTCTTTGGCAGAGACATTTGTATTTACTTCAGTAGCAGTAATCTCCATTAGTCCATCATCTACATTTACTTCCAATATGGTACCAGGCAATTGTGCATAATTGTCTGGTCCAACAGGTGCCACTATTTTATCTGCAAACCAAGCAACTACCTCCACTTCTTTAGGGGTTCTACGGGTAGTGTCTATGGAAGCATTATCTCCGTCTCGTCTGCTACGATATCCTCCTCCCCAATTTCCACTTCCACCCGACATTCCTTTTTGTTTTAAGGTAGCTTTGTGACAAGTATATCCTAGGATTAATTTAGTTTCTTCGGTTATCTTCCAAGGTTGTTTTCTAATTGTATCTGTTATCAAAAAGTTTTTGCCGGCTATTTCGGTGGCTTGAGTAGACATGCCCTCAATAAAGCTCTTAAATAAATCACCCTCGGCACTACCCATCAAACGACTAAAGCGACCACTGCCAAAGCCACCACCACCACCAAATCCCCCACTACGACCCTCGCTTCCACGACCTTCCCCTCCACCATCAAATGGATTGATGGCTTCTTCTTCCTTTATTGTTTTGAAAAGAGATATGGTATCGTTAAATAGTAGTATATGGTGTGTAATTCTAAATTGTGGAATCGTTGCTCTTCTGCTTTCATCAGTAATTCTTTTCCATATATTTATTTTCTTTTCGTAGCTGATGGTGCCTTCTTTTATCTGTGCAGACAATTGTATCAAGCAGATAAATGAAACAAGTGAAAGGAGTATTTTTTTCATAATAACATTATTAAAAAGATAATCAAAAGTAGCCGAAGCATAAGTTTTTTTGTATTTGTTAATGTGTATGCTACAAAAATATCGGTAAAAACGAGACACTACGTATATTCAATTGATCAAAAGATAATCCTGGTAAGGTAGTGAGGGGCGGAAAGGATTCATTTGAAGGGTTGAAGGGAAAAAACGAGGAAAGAAAATAACTAAACACATAGACATATAATCTTATAGAACACATAGGTTAAGCATCAAGACTATGTGCGCTATGTAGCTATGTTTCTATGTGTTAAAATAAAATAGTATTTGCTATGTATGGCTAGGTAAATGGATTGTTTGGGTACGATTTCGTTCTAGTAATGGTGTTGAGACAAGTGTGTGAATACAAGTAGTAGAACGAAAGAAAACCCATCCATTCCTACAAGAATCCCTCCCACAAATTCTAGCTGCGTATATTTGCGGCTATGACAGATACGGCTATTAATAAAAAGGTACGGGTACGGTTTGCACCTTCTCCTACTGGTGGTTTGCACTTGGGTGGCGTGCGTACAGTGTTGTTTAATTATCTCTTTGCCAAGCAACATGGCGGCGATTTCATAGTGCGGATAGAAGATACAGACCAGACGAGGTTTGTGGAGGGCGCAGAGGATTATATCTTCGAAACCCTTGCGTGGTGTGGGTTGGTGCCCGATGAGAGTCCGTTGCATGGGGGTCCTTTTGCCCCTTACAGGCAGAGCGAACGCAAACCAATGTACAAAGAATATGCTGACAGATTGATTGCTGAAGGAAAGGCCTACTACGCCTTTGATACCGCAGAAGAACTAGATGCAAAACGAAAAGAGATTAACAATTTTCAGTATAGTCATGCCACAAGAGGCTTGATGAAGAACTCGCTGACGCTGACGATCGACGAAACTGAACACCTGCTGACTTCTGGTGCGCCTTACGTAATCAGGATATTATTGCCCGAAAACCAAGAAGTGACATTTAATGATTTGATACGGGGAGAGATTACCTTTAATACCAATCAGGTAGACGATAAAGTGTTGTTGAAGGCAGACGGGATGCCTACTTATCACCTGGCTGTGGTGGTGGACGACTATAAAATGCAGATTACACATGCCTTCCGTGGCGAAGAATGGTTGCCTTCGGCGCCGGTGCATGTGTTGTTGTGGCAGTATTTGTTTGGGTTGGAAAATATGCCACAATGGGCACACCTTCCTTTGATATTGAAGCCGGATGGCAATGGCAAACTAAGTAAAAGAGATGGTGACAGGCTCGGTTTCCCTACGTTTGCCTTGGATTGGGTTGACCCTAAAACCAAGGAAGTAACCATCGGATTCCGGGAACGTGGTTTTATGCCTGAAGCTTTTGTAAATATGTTGGCTGCCCTTGGCTGGAACGATGGAACAGGACAAGAAGTATTCTCTCTGGAAGAACTGGTAGCGAAATTCAGCATTGACCGCGTGCATAAAGGTGGTGCCAAGTTCGATTATGAGAAGGCGAAATGGTATAACCAGGAATGGCTAAAACACCTGCCTGTAAGTCGCTACAAAGGATTGGTGAAGGCGTTGTTTGAACAGAAAGGTATAGATGTTACTGATGATAAGAAGCTAGAAAGGGTATTGGAATTGGTAAAGGAACGCTGTGTGCTGCTGAATGATTTTGTAGAGCAGGGCAGTTTCTTCTTCAAGCAGCCGGAGACGATAGATATTGCCTCTATCCAACCTAAATGGGATGAGAAAAAGAACCTTTTCTTTGTAGAATTACTGAGGGCTTATGAATTGAGTACCCTTTGGGAAGCCTCCGATTTAGAAGTTGAGTTTAAGGAATCAGCCGCAGCCCACCAATTGAAACCTGGTGAACTGATGTTGCCATTCAGGATTATGTTGGTAGGGGGTAAGTTTGGGCCCGGTGTGTTTGAAATAGCAGAGATATTGGGTAGGGATGAAACCCATAGCCGGATAAAAAAGGTTTTAGGGATGTTGGAATAAAACAAGAAAGCCACAGAGATAGATTAACTCCAAACAGGCTTTAATAGCAAGTAAAAAGAAATAAACACATAGAAACATAGGGACATAGTACACATAGTCTTGAGGCTTTATCTATCTGAGCTATGTATCTATGTTTCTATGTGTTAAATTAAAAATTATTATTCTTCAAGTAATGATGTGATAATTGTTTATTTCCTCTGTGGCTTTATTATACTTATAACTTATTACCTACAACGTATTACTTTCTTCCTACCCATATAGTTCCAAATGAATATCCTTTTTGTCATAGCCTAGCTTACACAGTCTATCCTTTGCTTCATCCACCATATTCTTCCATCCACATAAATAAAAGTTAGCAGGTGCCAATGCTCCATCGCTTGCAGCTTTAATAAGTTGCTCATAAACCCCATGTACATAACCCGAATAACTACCGTCCGGCACATCGGCTACCCGTGAATAGGTAGGATAAAAGTGAAAATTAGGCTCTTCTTTCTCCAGTTGTTTCAACTCTTTAATGTACAAGCCATCTTCCAGATGACGGCAGCCAAAAATGATGTGTATTTTCTTATGAGGCACTTTGTGTGTGTGCATATATTGCGCCATCGAGCGGAAAGGGGCAATGCCAGTTCCGGTGCAGATGAGGTATAAGTCTTTATCCAATGTTTCGGGCAGTGTAAACTTGCCAATAGGTCCACGTAGCATTACTTCCATTCCCAAATGTCCTTCTCTGAAAAGATAGCTTGTTCCGGCACCACCTTCAAGGCGTACAATAATCAGTTCAATCACATTGGTGCCATCGGGAGGAGAAGCAATGGAGTAACTACGCCAACGTTTGTGCTTTTCCTCGTGGATAGGGAGGTCGAGGGTTACAAACTGTCCCGCAGTAAAATCAAACTTTTCCAGTTCAGGTATTTCAATCCAGAAACGCTTCGTGTTGGGGGTTTCATCCACTATTTTAATCATCTTTCCAATACGCCAAGGCTCTTGCATAACAATCGTTTCCGCTAAAGTAATACTAATATTCGAATAGGGAAAGCAATGTTATTTTAAAGAAGTAAAACTTGTTTAATAGTTGGTTAGATTTACCACATAGACACAGTAGGCACATAGTTTATACTACCATTTCAAGCTTACGGAAGCCAAAGTAATTTTTTCTTTTCTATTTATGAGATACTCAATTGTCTAATTTTAGACACACTCTGGGTGGCAAGTCGATTTTATAAAGCACTAAACTTCTTAAACTATCGCAGATAATTATTATTGATGAATATAAATAATCAATCTGCTAATAACATGGCATAGGCTTGCTTTAAGAGGAATATATGCTATCTTATTTTAAATTAGACCTTCTGATTTCAATGCTCCAATAACAATTTCCCTTATTTCATCACTTGATGATAAAAAATCAACAATTAATGCTAAGCCTTCTTCATTGTTTAAGTGCAGATGAATCCCTTCCTTATCTCTACGGAGTACAAGCCAAGCATCACTTCTATAAATTGCGTTTCCAATCTGAGTTGGATTTGAGCTATCAAATGACATTTTCGCTTTTCCCATATTTTTAAAATTTTATTATTTTTATTTTGTTTCTAAATTATTGTTTTTGCTCTGCTTGATGTAGTATAATCTCCTTGGTAAATGTATGAGATAATTAATAACTATATCCTAATTTGTTTTCTACACACCCATCCTCCATCATCTACGCGTTTTTTCGACGAAAGGAGAAATCTTATCAAATGGAATAATCCAGCAACCTATAAACTTTCTTTCTAAAATTACACCATCAGATTGCTTCGTGCATCGCAAAGACGGCGCACTAATGGAAGGATGTGTTCCATAAATAAACTATTCTTCATCTAAATAAAAACAATTTCTAATTATCCAATTAAAAGGTCTATTCTTGCTGTACAGAGCAGTAAAGTAAAGTCTCGCTCCAAACGATAGAAATTCCATATTATACTCATTTCGGTTAACCTCCTTTCATTTTAAGACAAGGATTCTTACTTCTACCAAACAACACACACAGGGCATCATTCTCCCTTTCAATAAGTTTTAAACAGTTCACAGGCAGTCGGGCATTTTTCGATTTGGTTTTGGCTTGCTTTAGCGAAGCAAAAAATAATTTGGGGTGCTTATAAGCGTCTAAGCCTCACAAATTAGCTGATTTTCTGTGATGATTAGCTTACAAGCACCATAAATACAATGATTTGCTGCGGTGAGTAGCTAATGGGCAGCGCAAACACACTGATTTGCTGTGTTAACGAGCTACTAATGAGGGCAAATTAACTGATTTGCTATGGTGAGTAGCTAACAAGCAGGGGAAACACATCAATTTGCTATGACAATCGTATCGTAATTGGCGCAAACACATTTTATCACATTCATTCTAATTTAATTAATCTTTAAATCAATAAAAATGATAGACACTTGGAAGTACATTAACAATCAATTCTTTATTAGTACACTTAGTAGTGCTAAACGGGCTCTGATTATGAGCATTTTTCACGATAATGCCTTGAGAACCCTTAGCATTACGTACCCGTTATTATTGCCGCTCTACACCCGTTACCACCCTTTGCACCTCGCTTTGGTGGCTGCCTACAACCAACACATTAGTTCGGGTAGCTTGCAACAAGGAGACAGGTTGTCGGTGTCTCAAGCGTATATAATTTCTAAGGGGTTGTTAACTAATAGCTGGATGCCGGTAATATTGGGACTTCACCAGAAGAATTCACCTCGCTACAAAGCCATATTGCCTGGTGGATTATCGCCTTTTAACACAGGCACTATCGATGCCAGGATTGCTGCCTTTGGCATATTAGCACTTAACATTGGTGGCGAAGTAGCATTAGCAAGCATAGAAACGGCGGCTAACAGCAATCACGTCTCGCTACTGTTGTTACGTGAAGCCCAAAGCAACGCCAAAACGACCACTTCGGACAATAGTGGCACACTGGAAACTACACGTGTGGCTGCAATGAAAATGCAATACCGAAACCTTGGTTATATGATGGATAACTTTTGTGATACGATAGAAGCTATGTGTCCACTAGTATTCGACTTGGTAACGCTTCGTGAAAATCCGCAGACCATCTTTACAGGGTCGGTATTGGCTGGATTACAAACAGATATGCTGGCACATACCTTCTTGACAGCCGATGAAATTGCAGTTAAAATAATTGGTAAGGGAACCTTCAAACTAGTGCTTGCCTCTACCCTTGCCGGGGTGGATAGTACTGCAATTGAAGTAACTGCCAACATTAAGCAAAAGATAACCATGAGTGCTTTCGGCATTACCAATTATGCGCTTCACCGTTATTTGAATGTGATTAGTTTGTCGGGCGATGCAGCAAGTTATCGGGTGCAATTGCTGTAACTAGTGCTTAGTTGTTAGTGTTTAGTGATTAATGCGAATCGAGAGTTGAAAGTCCCTTTGGGGACTAAATATTGGTAGCAATTTCAAAAAGAAGCCTATCTAAGTGCCTTAGGTACGACATCTTTGTTTCCTATTGCATTAAAAGATTAAGAATAGTCTATCTATCAATTGATTTATCGTCCCCAAAGGGACTCTAGGATGATTTTTCATTGATATTTCTACCAATATACCGTGCCAAAAGGCACTTATCAGATGAAAATCCAACTCCTGATTCGCAGAATTAATATATTGGCTTAATTAAAAGGGTTGTTCCTCTGATAAGGATAGCCCTTTTTTTCGTTATTAATAAATATTTTCTGTCGGAAACTTGCGCAACTAAAAAAGTTTCCTTAGTTTTGTCGCAGATTATAGAGAACATGGAAATAGGAGAACGGATAGTACAGAAGGCTCATGAATTGTTTATGCGTTATGGCATTCGTAGCATCAGTATGGATGAGATAGCCAAAGATCTGGGCATCTCTAAGAAGACTATTTATAATTCTTACAAAGACAAAGATGCTTTGGTGGATGGGGTGCTAGACATAGAGATGAATAGGATGGAGTGTGATTGCTCACAAACCAAAGAAGAGGCAGAAAATGCTGTTCATGAGTTGTTTTTGGCCTTAGACATTATGGAAGAATTGTTTGCAGGATTTAACCCCGCCATACTTTTCGACTTAGAAAAGTATCATCCCAAGCAGTTTAAAAGATTCACAGAGCATCACAACGCCTATCTATACGAAACGATTAAAGCTAATTTGGAAAAAGGCATTGAAGAAGGGAATTACAGACCCGAGATTGATGTGGATATCGTTACTAAGTTTAGAATTGGGAGTATGTTTCTCATCTTCAACATGAACTATTTTCCACATGGAAGCTATCCTTTATCGAGGCTTTGTGTGGAGATAACCGATAATTTTCTGCATGGGTTGGTTACACC
>CAISCV010000277.1 GCA_903883945.1 uncultured Chitinophagaceae bacterium
GCTCCTTAACAATAGCCTTGATTATTAATAATATCGTTGGAATATACGATGGTACGATTGGTTTCAGACTATCAATCTTGTTAAAAGCAAATAGCGATAGTATAAAGGAAAGGGGAAAAGAACTTTTAACCGATAGAGCGGCAGCTTTAATGATGGTTTTTGCCACAATTTGTACGCTTTTTGGGTTCTTACTCACAAAAATATAACGTTAATTGAATAAAGCAACTACTCAACTAGTATAAAATGAAGAGATATAACACCTTTTTAGTTTTAGTCTTTCTATTATTAAGCATGTCTTGCACCAATGCACCTGTGAGAGTATTGGGCACACAAGCGTATGGGGAAATTATGTTTGAAAATGACAACTACAATGAAGTATTGGCAGCTTCTAAAGCACAAAACAAGCCCATTTTTATGGATGTATACACCAATTGGTGTGGTTGGTGCAAAAGGCTGGATATAACTACCTACCGAGACCCACAAGTGATAAAATATGTGAATGCCAACTTTATTCCACTTAAGGTAGATGCAGAAAGAGGACAAGGACAAGGCGTTAAATTAAAGTATGGTATACATTCTTACCCACGATTACTTTTTTTAGATAGTACAGGCAAGGCATTGGTTACCATCGAAGGCTATCGGGAAGCGAAAGGACTATTATATTCAGCTATTAAGGCCCACAACTTATACAATAGGAAATAATGAAAGCGGCCTTTTCGGTTTATTATCCCTCACCACTTACTTTTGCCAGCATGAAGTTTTTATTTATAGCCTTGGGGGCAATTATTTTTAATGATGTTGCAGCACAAGGCTTTCTACAGGAGCAGAAGGAAAGTGCGAGGGTTGTGGCCGCTTTTAAATCGAAGGAAGATACCCTAAGGAATCAGTTTGTTCAGCATGGGTTGCAATGGCCGCCCAAACAAGTATACTTAAGAAGTTTTAAATATGATAGTCAGTTGGAAGTTTGGGTTCGAAACAACAACAAAGATCAGTTTAAGCTTTTTAAGACCTATAAAGTGTGTGCACTTAGTGGTGCATTGGGACCAAAGCGCATAGAAGGCGACTATCAGGTGCCGGAAGGATTTTATAATATCAATGAATTTAAACCCTATAGCGAATACCACATGGCATTGGGACTTAATTATCCCAATGCATCCGATAATTTATTAAGTGACTCTTTAAAACCAGGTAGCGATATATATATTCATGGCAGTTGTATCACAGTAGGTTGTATTCCTATTAAAGATGATCCCATAGAAGAGGTATATATATTAGCAACGCACGCAAAAAACAACGGGCAAGACTTTATCCCGATTCATGTTTTCCCCGTTCGATACAATGTTCCCAAGAGTGTAGATTATCTGTTGAAAGTGAGTAAAGACGATAAATATTATCAGAAATTTGCCATTAATATCAAAGAAGTTTTCGATTATTTTGAATATAATAAGAAATTACCCATCATTACTGTCAATTCAAAAGGAGAGTATGTAGTATTTTAATTACAATATTATATATTTACAATCTGAAATATAGGTAACCCCTTTACACAAATGAATCTTTAACACCCATCAGCTAATATGGCCGCATTGCCCAAGTCTAAGTTTTCAGGTTCAAACATTGTTCTACTCACTGTTTGTTTAATGGTAATCATAGCGGTGTTGCTTTTGAATATCTTCAACACAAAGAGTCTGGCTCAACTCCGTTCTTATCTTAATAGTTTAAGCAACGACAATAGTAAAGTAGTTGTGTTGCGTAATACCAACAAAGAACTACTAGAAGCCGAAAATGCCTATCGGTTATATCTCAGTACCAAGGATACATTATACAGCAACAAATACCTTTCTCACATGGTTTCCTGTGTAAATGATTTGTTGGAAATTAAAAGTAACCAAGATACGGTCGGTGTAGGCGCGATTGTAGCAGGTATCGAACAAAAAATTCAAGTTTCTGATGCCATTGATTTGTTGAAACGCATTTCCGATTCTATCAGTATCAGTAAAGTAAGCCCAAATAATGGGGGTTTCTACATTAATCCTTATTGGTATCGATTCTCTAACAATTCTATATTGAAAGGGTACGACAGTTTGATGCAACAAACAGATACCAGTCAATCTTCCGATAATAAAAGGAAGGCTTTCATCAATAAACTCAAAGATGCCTTTGGCAATAAGGAAGAAGCTGATAAAGCAACTGCCGCAACTGCTACAACAACTACCCCAGCCCCTGCCAATCATATCATAACTGCTCAACCCGATCAGTCTCAGTTGGATGTAGATGCGTACTATCAAACAAAATACAATGAACTTACCCTAAAACAAAAGCTGGATGCCAACGAAAAGCAATTAGCACAAATAAATCTGGTAATTGAATATCAATTGGAAGATGCTTTGAAAAAGATTTCGGGTTTGGAAGAAGAAGCAGGCAGAGAAAAAGAAGACCAGGTGGTAGAGAGGGCAAAGCAGGCAAAGGATACCATTACCATTTTGTCTTGGGCCTCTTACCTGATTATTATTTGTGTGGTGATTGCACTTATCTACAACGTACGCAAAAGTATGCTGTATGAAAAAGAGATTATCGAAGCAAGGGAAACCGCCGAACGATTGGTGTTAACTAAAAGCCGCTTTCTGAGTAACATGAGCCACGAAATACGTAGCCCTCTTACTTCTATCATCGGGTTTACCGAGCAGATGGATAATATAGAATATGATCCCGACAAAAAGCGTTATCTAAATGCTATTCGAACCTCCTCTGATCATTTATTGACAACGGTGAATGATATCTTAGATTTTTCTAAGCTAGATGCGGGTAAACTTACCTTGAATACGAATCCTTTCAGCATTAAGAAAGTTGTAGACGAAGTATTGTATGCCTTTTCGGTTGCCGCTCAAAAAAAGAACATCCTTTTACAGTCCGAGGTGCAATTACCTGATGATTTGATTGTGCAAGGCGACGCTTTCAGGTTGAAGCAGATATTATTTAATCTTACCAGCAATGCCATTAAGTTTACCGAACATGGTAAGGTGAAGATTATTGCCAAAAGTATTACTAAAACCGAGGATAATATCTTTGTAAAGATAGAGGTGCAAGATTCGGGTGTCGGCATCCCGGCCGATCAGCAAGGCTTCATCTTTGAGGAGTTTGCACAGGCTACCAATACCAAGAATGGGGGTAGAAGAGCTATCAGAGGTACTGGTTTGGGCTTGGCCATCTGTAAGATGCTGACCGAACTACAGGGAGGTAAGATTCAGGTGAAAAGTGAGATCAATGTAGGGTCAACCTTCACCATTACCATGCCTTATGCGATAGAACCTGTTGAGAAAGAAGCGCCAGTTGTGGAGGAACACTATAAGCTTGCTCAAAATTTCATAGGAAAGAAGGCTTTGGTGATTGAAGATAACGATATGAACATACTCCTCATCAAGCTATTGTTGAAGAAGTTGCAGATGGATTTTGATATAGCAAAAGATGGAGAGGAAGGGGTTCGCTTATTTGAGAACAACTATTACGATGTGATCTTGACTGATATCAACGTACCTAAACTCACCGGAGATCAGATTGCATCTATCATTAGGAAGAGTAAAGATATTCGCAAAAGCAATTTGCCCATTATTGCCCTTACCGCAAGTATCATTGGCGACAACACCGAACAATATTATCGGATGGGTATCAACGAGCTATTGGTGAAGCCTTTTAAAGAGGCTGACTTTAAAGCTGTTCTTGAGAAATATCTTCTCGAAGTAGTTTAACGTAGAACAGGTTTGCCAACAACTAATACCCTTTCTAAAACAATAAATTAATTGACTAATAGCATCAATTTCTCTAGTAAAATAGCATTGCTTGTTGAAGACAATGAAATGAATGTAATGCTTTTCTCTATCTTTCTGAGGAGGCTAAGTATTCAGTTCAAAGTGGCAACTAATGCAGAAGATGCACTTACATTAATTGATAATCATCATTTCGACATTATACTTACCGATATTCACCTGCCTAAGTTGTGGGGAGATGAAATGGCGAGAATCATCCGCAAGCTTCCTGATGCTTTAAAAGCAAATACACCTATTGTTGCACTAACGGCTAGTGTAGAGACGCCCGACTTAGGAGAATATATATTTGCGGGCATCAACGAAGTACTTCAAAAGCCTTTTGCAGAACAACAATTAGTGGATATTCTTATTAAATACCTCTGTGAAACATAAATGGGGATTTATTCTTCGTCTAGCTGATGATTCCCTACATAGTTACGCCACTTTTCAATCATCAGACGCATATCATCTGGTATTTCAGATTCAAACAATATTTGTTCTCCCGTTCTAGGGTGTTCAAATCCAAGGGTTTTGGCATGTAAGGCACAACGGGTACAAATCTCGAAGCAATTTTCTACAAATTGTTTATACTTCGTATAGATCGTTCCTTTCAATATCTTTTCTCCCCCATATTCCCAATCATTAAACAGTGTGTGTCCTATATGCTTCATGTGTACCCTTATCTGGTGGGTACGACCTGTTTCTAGCACACATTCCACCACAGTTACGTAGTTCATTCGTTCCAGAACCGAGTAATGCGTAATAGCATGCTTGCCTGTTTCGCCATCCGGATAGGCTGCAAACATCTTACGGTATTGCTGATGTCGGGCAATGTGTGCATTCACCGTTCCTTTATCTTCCTCCACATCGCCCCATACAACCGCCACATATTTACGCTGTACCGTATGGTGAAAAAACTGTTTAGACAAGCTAGCGGCAGCCATGGCATTTTTGGCGAGCACAATCAATCCCGTCGTATTTTTATCTATACGGTGTACCAAACCAAAGCGCGGCAGGTTATCTTCATTTATATCAGGGTTTTGTTGCAGCAGGTGATAAAAAACCCCATTGAGCAAAGTTCCAGAGAAGTTGCCTACACCTGGGTGTACTACCATATTCGCTTGTTTGTTTATTACCAGTACATCTTCATCTTCATACACAATATTCAACGGCACTGGTTCTGCTTTCAGAATGGTATAATCGGGGTTGATGAAGGTCATCAAAACAATGTCGTCACCGGGTTTAATGCGGTAGTTGCTCTTTACGATTTTGCCGTTTACCGTCAAAAAGCCTGCATCTATACCTTGTTGTACCTTATTACGCGTAGCACCTTCTATATGGTTCTGTATCCATTTATCAATACGCATGGGCTCTTGACCCTTATCTACCGTAAAGGCTTTGCGTTCGTATGCTTCATCGCTATTGTCTTCCTGAATAATATTTACATCCACGTTCATACGAGCAAATATATAAAGAAGGTCGGCTATTAGTCCGCTTAAGAAATTCCTGCTACCTGCTAAGTAGGGGATTGATATATTAATAAGCATATTAATCTATTAGATGCAATTTGTATTTATTCCCAATCCAAACAAACTTTATTCTTCACTATTGCTATTGGCAAGCATCAAATACCTAATATTGTGCCTTCTCTTTGTCATTCTGTAATGAATAAGATTATGAAAATAGCAATTATCAATGGCCCCAACCTCAACCTTCTAGGAACTAGGGAGCCGGGCATCTATGGTTCACAAACTTTTGAGGAATACTTTGCTCAATTGAAGCTGGCTCATCCTACTGTGGAATTTGCCTATTATCAAAGCAATGTGGAAGGCGAATTGATTAACCAGCTTCAGGAGTTTGGTAAATCTTATGATGCCATCATCATGAATCCGGGTGGATATACCCATACCTCTGTGGCTATTGGTGATTGTATTGCGGCTATCAAAACGCCTGTTATCGAAGTGCACATCAGTAATGTACATGCTAGAGAGGACTTCAGGAAGATATCGCACGTGTCGGCGGTGTGCAAGGGGTCCATCATTGGTTTGGGGTTGAAGGGATATGAGTTGGCGGTACAATGGCATTTGTCTAATAAATAAATTGGTCAGGTTATTTTACCACATAGGCACAATAGGCATATAGAAAAAAGAAAATAAGTTAAGAAGCATTTCATTGATAGTTCACAAAGAATGGGTGCAATACAAGTAAAGCTTTTTCTATGTGTTTTTATCTAAACTAAACAGAAAATACTATGTGCCTGTTGTGGCTATGTGGTATATTCTTTTAGCATCAGTTTAATCGTAATTAATGATTGTATTCATCATCGTTTTCTGTACAGGTTGGCTGGTAAGTTTCCTAGGGCAATTACCCTTGGGAAACATGAGTATCACCGCTACCCAGATACGAATACAAGAGGGCTTGAAACCTGCTCTGCAATACATGTGGGGAGTGGTCATTGTAGAAATGATCTATCTACGTATTGCCCTAACAGGGATGGATCTCGTGTTTCAGCACCCTGCTGTTTTCAATGCCATCGGATGGGTTACCGTAATCTTCTTCTTCGTATTGGGCATACTCAGTATCCGCAGTGCATTGGTACACCATCCCGAGAAAAAAAGTGTACTGCTCAACAACAAAATACACCGTTTCCTTTTTGGCTTGATGCTAAGTGCTATGAATCCGGCACAAATACCCTTCTGGGTATTGTGGAGTAGCTATATGTTGGAATGGAAAATACTCCACTCAAGCACTGCCCAATATAATGTGTTTACAATGGGGGCTGGATTGGGCACTATCACGGGTTTACTGGCGTACATTCATGGGGGAAACTATCTGGTTACCAAGCTAAACGTGAGCAACAAGACTTTGAATATAATCATGGGCGCTATATTCTTTATCGCTAGTATTGCGCAGTTCTGGAGGATGGTGATGAAGTAATGGTTTAGTTGATAATTTACAATTGATAATTGATATTTTCAGTTGGGAATACAATCAATCTTTAACCTTTTTTATTTTGCAATGTTCTAGTTATCTGTCAAGCAGAGTTTATCAATTATCCATTAATAAATATCAATTTATCAATGGTTACTTATCAATTATCAATTGTAAATTATCAATTAAATAAGCGTGGATATCAACAAAATAATAACATTAGGTCAGTTAAAGAAGAGTGGGTACAAACCTTTGTCCATCAAGGAAGAGGTGAGAAAGAACCTGATTGGAAAGATTCAAAGTAAAGAAAATCCTTTTACGGGGATATTGGGCTATGAGGATACCGTAATCCCTGATACCGAAAGGGCACTGTTAAGCAGGCATAACATTCTGTTCCTTGGATTGAGGGGACAAGCTAAAACCCGTATGGCAAGGCAGATGGTGGATTTGTTGGATGAATATATGCCGATAGTGGCGGGTAGTGAAGTGAATGATGATCCATTGAATCCGTTGAGTAAATATGCCAAGGACAAGATTGCTGAACATGGCGACGAAACACCCATCCATTGGATACATCGCAGTGAACGTTATGGCGAGAAACTAGCCACGCCCGATGTGAGTGTTGCCGATTTAATTGGTGATATAGACCCTATCAAAGCGGCGAATCTTCGCTTGAGCTTTGCCGATGAAATGGTGATTCACTACGGTATAATCCCGCGTAGTAACCGTTGCATTTTTGTGATTAATGAACTCCCCGATTTACAGGCACGTATTCAGGTTGCCCTATTTAATATCTTACAGGAAGGTGATATCCAGATTCGTGGTTTCAAGCTGCGGATGCCGTTGGATATCCTGTTTGTATTTACAGCTAACCCCGAAGATTATACCAACAGAGGTAGTATCGTTACGCCGCTGAAGGATCGGATTGAGAGTCAGATTCTGACCCATTATCCTAAAAGCATTGAGACTTCATTGGCCATTACCGAGCAGGAAGCAGACATTCTCCCTGAGCAGGCCAAGAGGGTAGAGGTGAGTGATTTGATAAAAAGACTGATTGAGCAGATTGCCTTCGAAGCCCGTAGCAATGAATATGTAGACAAAAAGAGTGGCGTGAGTGCCAGGTTGACCATTGCTGCTTTTGAGAATGCGGTGAGTGCTGCGGAACGTAGGGCAATTATCCACAATGAAAAGCATACGCACGTTTGGATCAACGATTTGTCGGGTATCATCCCTGCCATTACTGGCAAGATAGAATTGGTGTATGAAGGCGAGCAGGAAGGCCCCTATCAGGTGGCGGTGAATCTGTTGGAGAAATCCATCCGTACACAGTTTGTACAATATTTCCCCAATCCCGAACAGAGCAAGAAGCGGAAGCCTACAGGTAAAAAGTCGGTAGAGGAGAAAGAAATAGAAAATCCGTACAAGCAGATTATCCGTTGGTTTGATGCGGGCAACCACCTCGATCTCATGTTGGATATTAAGGATCAGGACAAGATTGCTGCCTTATACAAAGTAGATGGCTTGTATGGCTTTGTAAAGAAATACTTTCATGCTGCCAACGACATGGAAAATGCCTTGTTGATGGAGTTTGTGTTGCATGGTCTCGCTTCCTATTCTGTTATCAGTAAGAAAACGATTGATGGTAGTATTTCTTTTACTGATTTGATGGGTAGTATGATTGACTTGAACAACATGAACTTTGGTGATGATGACCTCACAGAAGATGACTTCAACTAGTAAGTTAGCTTAGTTTTAATAAATAATCTAGTAGTAATAAAAGGCGATAATGGTTTATTTTAATAAATGAAACAAGCTGTTATCGCCTTTGTCTTTAGGGCAATCGTTTTTGAAGGAAGCCTCAAAAACGTTGTTTGCCCTACCTTTTTTCCTGAAGGTGTAGTCCACAACGTTATTTGCCCTACCATTTTTCCTGAAGGTGCCACCAATAACGTTGTTTGCCATACCTTTTTTTCTGAAGGTACCCTCCGCAACGTTGTTTGCCCTATCGTTTATTTTGAAGGTACCCTCCGCAACGTTGATTGCCCTATCGTTTATTTTGAAGGTATCATCCGCAACGTTATTTACCCTATCGTTTATTTTGAAGGTATCACCCACAACGTGATTTGTCTTTTCATTTACTTTTTTTGTGCAGTTGTTATGTTTGGTATAGTAGTAAATCTTTTGTTCATAACAAATATCCCTGATGTGGATAGTTATTCGTTTTATAAGATTGATATTCCAATTATCTTTACTCTCTAATGAAAATAAATAGCAATTTACATAGCACCTCTTCTACTGCTATAGATAATATATTTCCATTGCTAAATGAATTGCCTAGCCTATTTGCCGAAAGGCTTGGTAAGCAATATGCTAATTCGGCTTCCACTAAACACAAAAAAGAGAAAGGACAATTCTTTACCCCAAAAGGTATTGCCGACTTTATGTCTAGTTTAGTGACAATTAGCCTTTCCAAAATAAAAATCCTTGATCCGGGGTGTGGTATGGCTATCCTTTCATGTTCGCTTATAGAGTTTTTGGTATCTAACAATAAAGAAATAAAAGAGATAGAATTGGTTGTTTATGAAACAGACAATAGCATTCTGCCCTACCTTGAAATGATACTTGATTACCTGAAAGAGTGGCTTAACAAAAAGGATATTCATCTTGCGATAACAATTTCCACCAACGATTTTGTACTAGAGAATAAGATTTGCTTCGAGAAATCTGCCCCTTTGTTCTTCGATGAACAAGTGAAGACTTATGATATAGTTATTTCAAACCCTCCTTATTTCAAAATACCAAAAGACGATAGTAGAGCGATAGCGGCTAAGTCTATCGTTTGGGGGCAGCCAAATATCTACTCCATTTTCATGATGGTTGCTGCAAAGTTGTTGAAAAATAATGGGCAACTTGTATTTATTACGCCTAGAAGTTTTACCTCGGGTAATTATTTCAGGGCTTTTAGGGAAGCGTTTTTTAAAGAAATAGAAATAGAACACATTCATTTATTTGGTTCTAGGACTGATGCTTTTGAAAAAGACAATATCCTGCAAGAAACATTAATCTTGAAAGGTAAAAAACAGCAGCTTGATACGCACCTTCCCGAGATAGTTGTCACCCATTCTAGCGGAATAAATGATATTGGGAATCATAAACAAAAGAAATATAGAACGAATGAATTGATTGACTATCGTTCCAAAGAGAAAATTATTCATTTGCCAACCAATGAGACGGATGATAATGTAATAAAGTTGTTTAAGTCATGGGGGGGAAGTTTAAGTGCTTATAATATTAAAATATCTACGGGGCCAGTTGTTTCATTTAGGGCAACGAAATATTTGTTTAATCAATACCAAAATGGGACTATCTATTTAGTACCGCTTTATCAACTGGTTAATACCAGCAAGATGCACTTTGAGTGGCCTGTCACAAAAAGAGATAAACCACAATATATACAACTGTGTGACGAGTCTAGATCGTTGTTACTGCCCAACAAAAATTACATTCTACTCAGACGCTTTAGCGCCAAGGACGACAAAAGCAGGTTGGTGGCGGCACCATATTTTGCCGATTCAGCACAAGCTGAATTTATAGGTATAGAGAATCATCTTAATTACATCTACCGTCCCGATGGGAACTTGGATAATAATGAACTACTAGGGCTTTGTGCCTTACTGAATAGTAATCTTTTTGATACGTATTTCCGAACTTTTAATGGCAATATAAACGTAAGTGCTACCGAGTTGCGAGAAATGCCCTTGCCTCCATTGGAAGATATTAAACAGATTGGTAATGAGATTATTGTACAAAAGAGTTTGTCGTATGTAGGTATGGATGACTTTATTAACAGCTATTTTGGTATAGCACATATATTCGCAAATGAACAAAGTAGATGAGGCAAAACAAATACTTAGAGATTTAGGACTGCCACTTGCCCAGCAAAATGAGATTTCTGCGTACACTTTGTTGGCACTTTGCGGAATAAAACCAAAGGATAAATGGAAAGATGCTACTGCTAAAAGCGAAAAAGTTTCTAAAGGAATAATGGCTTTCTGCAAAGATGTTTATAAAAAGGAATACGCTCCAAATACAAGAGAAACGTTCCGCCGACAAGTGCTACATCAATTTGTTCAAGCAAGAATCGCAGACTATAATCCAGACAATCCACTATTGCCCGTAAATAGTCCCAAAGCGCATTATGCACTAACAACAGAAGCTTTACAAGCAATCAAAATCTTTGGAACTAAGGGTTGGAAAGAAGCAAGTGTACTATTCAAATCTAAATTTGGGGAACTTTCTAAGCGTTATTCAAGTGAAAGAGAACTCAATTTAATTCCTGTAACACTCAGCAATGGGGAGACTATTAAACTTTCTTCTGGTAAACATAATGTTGTTCAAGCTGCTATTGTTCATGAGTTTGCTGCTAGGTTTGCCAATAGGAGTATGGTTCTTTATTTAGGGGATACTGCCAATAAAGACCTTTATGTTGACAAAGAAGTGTTGCTAGAAATCGGAATACCAATAACGGAGCACAGTAAACTACCAGATGTTGTTTTATTTGATAGGGAAAAGAATTGGCTTTATTTGATAGAAGCCGTTACTTCCCATGGTCCAGTTTCTCCCAAACGAGTGGTTGAGTTGGAAGAACTACTCAAGGACTGCAATGCCGGTAAAGTTTATGTTACTGCCTTTCCTGACTTTTCAGAGTTCAAGAAACATTCAACAAATATTGCTTGGGATACAGAAGTTTGGTTGGTTGATTTCCCAGAACACATGATACATTTCAATGGTGATAGGTTTGTGGGACCAAGATGACCCTAGTCCATGAATATATTAGTCTGTTTCATCACTCAATTACTTATTGTTTTACATTTATTGTAGGTACGTGTTCCTGTAAATTCGGAAATAAATAACTGAATGTTTAAGGAAAGGTTTATATCTTATTCATAACTATTTCTTAGAGTCAACTTTCTACTTCGTTATCACCACCGTCTTCTTTGCCAATAGTCCATCGGCATTGGTTAGGAGTAACAGATAAGTACCTGTAGGGAGAGGAGCTACATTCATCAGGCAATCATTATTTCCCGCTGACATCCTATAGTTTTGGTTAACAACTTCCTTCCCATTCACATCTATCAAACTGAGGGTTGCTTTCTGAGAATTAGTGGATGTGTATGCTACTTTAAAGGTTGTTTTGGCTGGATTAGGGAAGACAGTCAATAAGGCATTCATACAATTAATTCTTACAGAAACAGTATTGCTGAAATTAGTTTCCCCACTTTTTGTAGTTATTTTTAGTCGATAATAAACAAGCGGAAGGGTAGATTGATTAATATTGAAGCTGTAATTATTAACTCCAATGGTAGTCTTCGCATCTATCGTATTGATTGTTTCAAAACGAATTCCATCCACACTTTGCTGAACAGCATTTTGAGAAATATCGGTTTTATTCGTAGCAGTCCAGGACACTTTTACCTGACAACCAGTTGCTTTTCCAACAAGTTTTATTGCTTCTACAGGCAATGTTTTAAGGACAGAAAAAGTATCTAATGTTGAATTGTATTGCCAGTTGGGTGCATCAAAAAGGGTTAATCCGATGGCGTGACTCCCTGCCGAAAGTCCAGCAAAAGTTGCAGTTACCAATAGGGTGTCGTAGGATAGTGGCGTTTGGGTGATGCCAGAAGGCGTTGCAGCACTACTATCCAGATAAAACTGCATAGATGAAAAGTTGTTGGCAATATTTGGATTGGTAATAATAGCCTTGACAATCACGGTATCGCCATTGATACTATCCTTTTGCCAGGTGATAGTGGGACTGATTCCTTTGGTGAAATTGCTGTCCACAGTGGTTCGGAAAGCATCTTTATAAAGCCCGATCCGGTTGATATGCCAATCTTTTCCGCAAGTTCTATCGAAAGCTCCCAATGTTTTCAGCCAGTTAATATCAAAGGGGATTGGCGTAGCAGGAAGCTTGCCAGTGTATTGATAGTTGTTATGAACCACTGTGCCATAGTTTTTGAAAGCAGTAGCCGTGGCTAGCGTGGCACTTGTTTTTTGAGTGCCATTAGTATTAAAGAAAGCCGTGTCTTTAATGCCACCAAAGCAAACGCCGTTATTAATGAAAACACCACAGTTCAGCTGATTCCATTCCAAGGAAGTGAATGCTTTGTTGGCTTTCTTAGCAGTGTCCAACATGGCAGCGACACTAGGATAAGCCGCTCTGTAAGCCGCACTAGCATTATAAATGGTCTGTAAGTTCTGATAGTTTTTAATATAAGCGGCACTCGTGTCTTTGGTAATACCACTAGAGTGGGCAGTTTTAATATTTGCATAGATATTATTGGTAAAGGCGTCAGCATAGCCGCCATTATTGTTGGTTCCTAAATCTAGGGTGGTCAGGATATTATAAGTCATACTATCCCCTGTGCCATTATTGTCCTCAGAAAGTCCACCTCCAATGGGCGAATCGTGCACATAGTTGTACTGCAATATATTCCCTCTGTCGGCAAAGTTCCCGGTTCGGTAAAAGACGGCAGCACCTCCATATTTTGTTTGGGCATTGTATACTTCATTATATTCCATCTTGTTACTATTGCCTCCAAAGTAGACTGCAATCTGAGGGATGTCGTGCATTAGATTATAGCCAATGTAGGCACCAATGGCGTTGGAAATATCGACGCCACAATAATAAACCTGTTTCTCTGTGGCGAGTGTATACAAGTGATTATTCACTACGCGATGATTGCAAAGCACCACATTCTTCTGGTCGGATAAATAATTGGCAGAAGCAATTTTGATAGCATTACCTCCCATGTGATGAATGTCATTGCTCTGGATGGTACAATTTTTACCACCCGTAATGGTGATCCCATTACCCGAACAATAGCTGATGTCACAACCAGCAATGGTAATATTGTCGCAGTTGTTTAGTGTAAAACCATCGCCTGCTCCTCCATCCATCACAATGCCTTGAAAGGCGGTATTGTTTACGCCCGAAAGACTGATTGCTGATTGATTAGGGTCACTTGCCACTTGAATTAAAGCATTGTCAGGCAACCACATATACAACATTTTAGTCCTGAAATTGATACTCCATTCGCCGGGCATACTGATTTCTTCCACCAGGTTGATGGCCCAGTAGGGTTCCTTGCCATTGCCATAAGGACGGGTATATTTATCGCCCAGTCCACCAGAAACACCTATTACTTGCTGCAAGGTGTCGGCTAGGGTATCAATAAATTTCGTTTTCACCACATCAATCTGCCAAGGCACACGCCAAGCACCGCTGAGGTATAGGCCATCGTCATTGATTGCCTTCAACCAATATTTGAATCGGGTGGTATCCCTGTACATGAATGTGCCACCGGGTTGCTTACCACTCGTACCGTTATTCAGTACCTTCTTAACGGTCATGGTGGAATCTTTTGGATAACGAGACATGGGCAACGGCACGCCATTGTTATAGAACTTGGGAGAAGTAAGGCTGGATAGACTGAAGGCATTGGGCCACACATTCATGTTCTTTAGTTTGTAGGAACTAAGCGGCAATTGCAACACTTTAGTTTTGGCAGTACTATCTACAATACGCTGAACGATACTATCAGGAATGGGCTGAAAAGCAGTGGTAGGGATGCTGGTAAGTACCTGAAAGATGGCCTTCCCTTTGTTGATTACTTTATAAATAATAGGCGTTGTGCTATTTCTTTTGTTCGTGCTATCCAAGCCTAGCTGAGGGTAGATGCCATCCATCAACAGTATGTTTACGGTATCTGTGGGATAGGAATTTGCAACAAGTGCAGCTCTTTTCAGGTTAACAGCGGTGATTGTATTGAAACCGATGCCCGTATCTACGCCATTGGGAGAGGCATAGATTGTTTTGTTCTGTGCCTTTGCCCGATTCGTTGAACCAAATGCTACAAATGCTATGATGAACGAAAACCTAATAAGGAAATAAACATATGGCAAACTGAATTTAATCACGGCAATAGTATTTGTTAAACTGAAACCCTTGTCTACACAGCAATCCGATAATTGACAAAGGAAATCAATATCTATTAAGGTTTACTATCTGTATGTTGCATTTGTATGTTCTGAATTATCAAAGAACAGTTTCGTTGGGGTAATTGGTTGGTCTGTTTCACCATTTATTTGCAACATCCTGACAGATACCTAAACCATTTTGGTAATTACTTTGTGTGGTCGTGTGTAACTCGTCAATGTGCCAACGTATTCTGCTATATGAAAAATACAGTCAAACAGACTTTTGCTTCTATTTTAAGGAATGTTTTCTGCTCACTTTTAGTGCTTGTCCTATACCATGTAAAGGGGAACGCACAGCAAACAGGTGATTATCGCACCATTGGTACGGCTATTTTTAGTACCACTACCAACTGGCAAACGTATAATACGCCCACTGCAAATAGTACCTGGCAAACTGCAACCGTTGCTCCTGCAAATGCGGCTACCACGGTTACTACACAGGCATCAAACACCAGCTTTGTGGTTAAAAGTACCATTGGTAATACAGTTACTACCCTTACCAATGCATCTACTAATGCTACTACAACAGTTAGTGTAAGTTCTACGAGTGGGGTGGTAGTAGGGCAAGTAGTTAGTGGTACCAATATTCCGAGCAATGCGACGGTAGCTTCTTTTGTAGCCAATACTTCCATTACCCTTTCTGCAGCAGCTACTGGTACAGGTTCGGGTATTACGCTTACACTTTCTACGCCAAATACGGCTACAGGTAGTACTACTTCGGGTTCATCTACCATTTCACTTACAGCCGCCAATTCAAACATAGTTGCCGGACAGCCTATTACCGGTAGCGGTATTCCTGCCAATAGCTATATTGTTTCGTATAATGCTGGTGCGCCAAGTATAGTTGTTTCGGCAAATGCTACTGCCACTGCTTCGGGGGTAGCCCTCACTTTTGGTGGTCAGGTAGCTAGTAACAACATTATAGAACTACAAAGTGCATCTGGCGTGGCAGTGGGTATGCCCATTAGTGCCACCGGTATTGCAGGTACAAACTATGTTACTGCTATAAACATTGGAGGCAATGCAAATTGTATTCAGATAAGTAGTGGGCCATCCTCTACCCGCCCTAGCAATTTTATTACCGTTGGTGGTTTGCAGCCTTCTAATAGCAGGGTTTATTTAAGTGCCAGCAATGCTTCTGTAGCAGTTGGACAGTTAGTGATAGGTAGCAATATTCCCGGTGGAACGTATGTGTCGTCTATTTCTGGTCAGCAATTAACACTTTCTCAGGGTGCTACAACTGTTTCCTCCAGTACTTCCCTTAGCTTTTATGCCGCAAGTAGCACTATTCCTAACATGTACATCAACCACAACACTACAGTAGATGCATCTAATACAGCGGTAATTACCAATCTCTTTATCAATAATGCAGCTAGTACCAATGCAGGAAGTGGTGCTGCTTACACCAATGCCACGCTTACTATTGGCAATACTTCAACTAGCAGAGCGCTCTCTGTGGGTGCGTTAACCGTTGCAAGTAATGCCTCTTTGGTGTTGGGTTCTACAGGCACTTCACATACCTTGGTATTGTCGGGTACGGGAACAGTTATCAATAATAGTGGTACTATTACTTTATCAGGAACGCCCAAGTGCAACACTTACTTTACAGGCAGTGGCACAGCGAACATTACTGGTAATGGGACTTTTACTTTTAATGATGTAAATATTGTTAGTGGTACTACATTGGTTGCTCCATCTGGTACGATGGGCATTAATGGTAACCTACTGAATAATGGAACATTTACCCACAACAGTGGTACAGTTAGTTTTGGTGGGGCAACCACTTTCAGCGGAAATGCTACAACATTTAATCATATAGCCTTAACCAGTGGGGCAACTTTTACCACTGCCGTTACGGGTAATAATATCAATGGAAATATTGTAAATAATGGAACCTCTTTCGCCAATACATCCTCTACGCTGAACTTTACAGGTACGAATGTTTTAAGTGGAACGGGTGCTTATAATTTTAATGCCATTACTATTTCGGGGGCATTCACCGCACCCACTACCATGTCTGTTGGCGATGCTTTTACCTTTACGGGTACTGCCTTTACCCATAATAACGGTACGATTAATTTTAATGCAGGTGCTAGCAGAAATATCACTGGTACGCTAACAGGCAGCAATGCTTTTTATAATGTGAATTTTAATGGAACTGCCACACATACCCTTGTAAATTCGGTAGAAGTGGCAGGTACTTTGGCTATCTCAAACACCGAAATACTTAAAGCACCCGGTGCTGGCTTGCAACTGATAGTAGGAAAGGATTTTACGATGGCTAATACCAGCAGCTTTACCCATAATGGTGGTACGGTTGTTTTTAATGGTACTAATCAATCCATCTCTTCTACCTCTAGCAATGCACTTGCTTTTAATGCACTTAATATTAGTAGTTCTGGGGTGGTTATACTCAGTACTACTGCCTCTACTGCTGGCACGACCACCATCGATGCAGGTGCTACTTTGGCTACCGGTGTAGCATTTACTACTAATGGGAGTGTAAATTGTAATGGAAGTTTTCTGTTAAATACGGGCGGGTCGGTTGCAGGTAGTGGCACATGGGTATATGGTAATGGCACATTGGTATTTAATACAACGGGCGTTACCACTGTAAACAATGCAGATATTTATTGGCCAGCAACCAATAGCCCTGCCAATATAACCATACTTCAAGGTGGATTAACGCTAAACACAGGTGCAAACAGAACAGTGAGCGGGGTGTTTCAAACAGCCGCTGCGGTTTCTTTTCCTACGGCTACATTAACGTTAAATGGAACGGCACAATTGAATACTGGCGGTTCTTTTGCCCATGTTCCTATCTATGGTTCAGCCTCGTTATTGAAGTATAATACAGGAGGCACATTTAACCGAGGAAATGAATGGAGTGCCGCCACAGGAACGGTTGGCACCACAGCAGGATTGCCACAAAGTGTGCAAGTAAGTAATAACACCACGCTAAATTATCCTAATGGAAATGTATCGCCAGCAAGAACACTAGCAGGAAATCTAACTGTTGATGCAGGTTCTTCTTTTTATATGGATTATGGTACACCAACAACGAGTACGGGGGCTTTAACTGTGGGAGGTAATGTTACCGTAAACGGTAATTTATCTTTAGGAAATCTTGCTGGTGGAGATATTTATGTAGGAGGAAATTGGTCGCATGGGGCAGGAACATTCACTCCCAACAATAGAACGGTTTTCTTGAATGGAAGTACTGCGCAAACTATCTCAAACACCAATTCGAGTAGTGAGTCTTTTCCTAATCTTACCATCAGTAATACCAATGGAGGGGTTAGTTTAAACAGTTCGGTAACAGTAACCAACACTCTAACACTAAACAATGGAATAGTTACCACCAATGCCAACCAGATTGCAATAACCAATACTGCCACTTCGGCCTTTACTGGTTCATTTAGCTCTACCTGTTTTATTAATGGAATACTTGCCTGGACATTACCTGCTAGCAGTAGTAGCACTTATCTATTTCCGGTTGGTTCGGGTACAAGCTATTATCCATTAGCACTAAATAGTCCTACTACCAGTACAAGCGGAACTACAGTAGCTACAGTTCAAATGAATCTAAACAATAGCGGTGGCACTGCTGATAATACCACTGTATCAGCAATAAGTGGATCAGAATATTGGAGTATTGCTTCATCGGTAGGCAATATCACAGGTGGCAATATTTCTCTTACCAGAACCGGCGTTGCTATAGCACCCTATAATTTGATGGCAAAAAGCAGTTCTTTAACAGGAACTTATTCGTCCATTGCCGGAACGGCGAGTGGAAGTGCTGTTAATACCTCCAATAGCATTGCAACTATAACCAACGGAAGCACCAGTTATTTTGTTTTAGGAACTTATTCTACTACGCCAACTATTACTGGTATCACAGGAGGGGCTACTACTACCACTGGCTATATCGGACAATTATTAACCATTAATGGGGCAAACTTTGTTTCGGGTACCACTGTAGCTTTTAATGGTGGCAGTGCCAATGCTACAACCTTTGTAAGTAGTACCCAAGTAAGGACAACCATACCTGCCAATGCAACTTCTGGAAATGTTACTGCTACTGTAAGCGGAACGGTTACTAATGGTTACGCTTTTAGTATTCTAGGATATATTTCTGCTCAAGCGGGCGATTGGAGTAGTCCTTCTACATGGGTAGGAGGGGCTGTGCCGCCAACAGGTTCTACTGTAACAGTTGCTCATGCAATAACTATAAGTACCGCTAATTATGCTACATCAATCAGCAACCTAACCATATCAAGTGGGGGTACTATTACCTTCGGAAATACAGATACTTTGTCTGTAAATACAGTAGTAAATAATGGTACTATAAGAATGACGAGTGGTGGGGTATTAACCATGACGGGGGCTACGCCAATTGTTACCAACAATGGAACCTTTACCTATGGAATAGGAACGGTAGCAATGAATGGAACTGTTTCTAATACTTTCACTGGACAAAACAACTTTTATAATATCTCCGTTGGGGGAGTAGCTGCTCTTTGCAATGATACCCTTTATGGAAGCCTTACCACGACAGGAGCAGGAAGTTATTCTTGTAATCCTGTTGGTGCAGGGTCGTTACCTAGCTATAGCGCAGGGCAAACTGTAAATATTTATGCTGCACCCAATGGTAGCGGTGTAGGTAGTGGCGCTACTTATAACCTGCCTGTAAATTTGGCACGTGCTAGAGTAGTAGCGCAGAATTATCCTAATAATCCAATAAACGTTTTATTAAAAGATGGTACTTACTACCAATTAACACTTACTAGTGCAGATGCCCGTACAGCCAATGCACCTGCCATTTATAAAGCTATCAATAAAGGCAAAGCTATTTTTCAACCTTTAAAAGTAATTAACAGAGCAGACTTTCAACCCATACCAGATAGCGTAAAACAACGGATTATCGACCCTGCTGCTAAGGGTAAGGTGATGCAGTTGAACCTTGCATCGTACAATATCAATCCTCAGAGTACTACACCGTGGGCTACTGTGGTTAATAATACCCCTAAGTATCCAATATTTTACCAAAATACTACACCATTGATGTTATCCCGTTATCCCAATGATACTACCATGAGTATGAATGGGGTAATCTATAAAGGAACCAACAAAACGGACAGTGGCGGTATATTTTATTACAGTGATACCAGAACCAATCGTTGGGTAAATGCGATGAATGATGAGGGCGTTTGGCTGGCAGGAAACTGGCGGGTATCGTTTGTAATTCAGTTTATTAAAACAAAAACTATTGATACAGTCAATAAGATTATCTACCAAAAAGATGGCGTTCAATTAGGCATTGGTAACAAGTTTGCAGCTTATGCAGGAAACTATGAGGAGCCTTATTTTGTATCAAATCTTTATGAGGAAATTGATACCGTTGGTGAGTTTAGCATCAATTTCAATAATAAGATGTTGTATATGTGGGTGCCAGATACTGGAGTTATTCAGTATGCAGACTCGCTAACTATGCCGGCTATTTCTGCTACAGGTGCAAACTATACACAGTTCCAGAATATTAATTTTATAGGCGGTGCAGGCAATGCCATTAATGTAAGTAGTGCTCATCATGTTCGGATAGCTGGTTGCGATATTACCCAATGCACCGATGATGCGATAGTGCTGACTGATGTAACGTATTCGGCAGTGCAGAGTAATGATATACACCAAGTTGGAGCTGGTGGCGTGGCAATGTTTAATAACAGTTACAATACGGATATTAATACCTTGAAGCGTGGCTATGATACGGTAATCAATAACTACTTTTATGATTATGCACAACAAACACCGTTGTACAATGCAGCTATAGACCCAGGGGGGTGTATCGGGGTTTATGTGGCAAATAATAAAGTAAGAAAGTGTCCTCATATAGGTATTGCTTATGGCTTTGGCGGAGGCGATTTATCCACTTTTGAATACAATGAAGTAGATAGTGTAGTGTTGGTTTATTCTGATATGGGTGCTTTATATGGCACAGGTGTTTGGAAAGACAGGGGGCATAAGATGAACCACAACTACCTGCATGACATACTTGGTGCCAATGGTTTGTACTTGGACAATAATACTTCTGGCGATACCTGTGTTTACAATATAGTAGCCAATTCTATTTGGGGAATGGGTAATAATGGAGGAAACTATAATCGGTTCTACAACAATATATTCGTGAATCAGGAAAGACCTGCCGTAGGAAATTATACCGCTGATACCATTATAGATTTTGTTAGAAATTATCCTGTCATCAAAAACCTTTGGTATAGTAACCCAGTTTGGCAATCCACTTTCCCAGAACTGATAGACTTAGTAGATTCTGTAAACGGAGTTAATAAATCCTATACTTCTCAGTATTGGAGTCAGATGAAAAACAATACCTTCTACACTTTCGGCCCTAATTTCTCGGGTCAGACATTTACTTATGTAAATGATGCTAGCTTGTTTAATGCTGATGGATCTACCAATAATACGTATGCACGAACAGGCGATCCTTTTACAAGATGGGGGATGGTGTTTCAGGACAATTATAAGGTTTACAATAAGCTAAAGAACCCAATTTATCCTTTCTTGATGGATAGCTTAAGAAGTCCCGGACTATTAACTTATGCAGGTGCTACCGATTGGCACATTAATAGGATTGGGGTTTATGTTGACTCTTTTAGAACAGATATTTCTGCCATAGGTGTGAAGGGTATTGCGCCGTATATCAATTTGTCAGTCAATAGCACTACCAATCATATCCTGCCCGATACGAGTATTATCACTGCAACGGTGGTGTTGCCGAATGCCTCCAATTGTTTTTCCAACGTTCAGTTTTATGATAATGGTGCCGCCTTAAACGGGTTGACTGTAAGTAAGATCACTGTGTCTTATGATACCGTTACTTACGCCATCACCTATATTGGTGCAGCGCTGGGCAATCATTCCATTACTTGTAAACTCACTGATGCGCCTTATTGGCAATATACGTCTACGCCATTTACATTTACCACCGATAGTGCTATGACCTGGACAGGTAATACCAGTACCGATTGGAATACGGCTTCTAACTGGTCTAACAACCGCACCCCACTATCGACTGATGTGGTTAACATACCGGGTTCAGTTAGCAGAATGCCTATTATTAATAACGGCTCCAAGAAGGTTAAAAGATTTACCTTAAAAACGGGTAGCAGTATAACGTTACAAAATAGTACCGACACCCTTGCTGTTACTGGCGATATACAATCGGCTGGTACTTTCTCGGGTAATGGGGTGCTGCAAGTTCTGAGTACTACGACTACACCGTTGTCTGCTGGTCAAAACTGGGGAGTTACCGTATATTATGGTGGTAACGGACAAACAGTGGTGTCGGGTAATTATACCAGACTAGACCTGTCAGGTGGTAATTCAACCCTATCTAGTTTAGGGACTATTGCGGTTTCTGGAGATTTGGTATTAGGGTCAACCACTGTAAATGCGGGCACTTCCACTGTACAGTTTATTGGTAGTGGAACGCAAACTATTAGCGGTGCAGTTGGCTTTTATAACCTACAAATAAACAAATCAGGGGTGGTTAATCCGCTTACATTGGGTGGGGCAGTTACCGTTGCTAATAATCTGGTGCTCACTTCTGGACGGTTAGTGAGTACGGCAACCAATACGTTAACTATCAGCAATGCCGCAACTTCGGCTGTTTCGGGTGGAAGTAGTATTACTTATGTAGATGGGCCACTTAGTTGGAAGGTAGCGGCAGGAAGCAACAGCTATGTTTTCCCGGTTGGTGATTACAATGCTTCTTCTCAATTTTTGCCCGATACCATTACCACGGTTGCCAATGCAGGTGTTATCACCGTAACTGCCTTTAAAGGAAATAGTGGCGGAACGTACAATGCTACACTTACCAGTATCAGTACGGCTGATTACTGGAGTGTACAATCTTCTGTGGCTAATACCATTGCCCTAACTATTGCCCCTGCAAACTTGGCATCCAATAATGTAGTTGGTCAAAGTAGTAGCACAAATGGCGTATATGCTTCCGTAGGAGGAACTGTTTCACAAACGAGCATTTTGGCATCTGGAATAGTATTAGCTGCCAATACACCCGCTTGGTTTGTTGCCGCTTACTACCCCAATCCATTGATTACTTCAGTTGTTTCTTGTCTGCCTGGTATCGCTGCTGGAACATTCTTTCCTCGTGATACCCTTACCATTACGGGCAACTACTTTCAGTCGTCTAATAGTGTAATGGTGGGCGTTCAAGTTGCCACTGTATTAACGGCGCAGTCTAGTTTACCAACCATGATGAAGGTATTGGTGAGCAGCACGGCATCTACGGGGGCTATAAAGGTGGGCAGCACTAATTTTAATGGAACGTTTGTGCCAGGTTATGTCTCTAGGTATGATGGATCTTGGAATACAGGAACTACCTGGTTGGGTGGGGTGCAACCCCCTAATGGTACTTCATATAAAGATACTATTACCATAAATAATGTGGTTACAATGGCAACATCTGTGAGTGGAATTCAAACCCTTACTATCAATGCGGGTGCTTCTTATTCTACATCCAATGTAGGTACTACTTTCAATTCGGGTGCTACCTTAACCAATAATGGCACTTACTCCAGCGGTAACAATAGTGTTTATACCAACCTGAGTTTTATAAATAATGGGAAATCAACCTTGGGTGGGCAGAGTTATGTAAATATCAATCTTACCAATAATACGGGGGATAGTATTGTTATCAGTGCTGCTTCGATTACCATGAGTGGTACCATCACCAACAATGGTTACTTTAAGCATAATGCAACTGGTTTCTATCTGAATGGAAGTATCACATTCAATGGTTCAAATGTAGATACCATTAACTCGTTGAATACAAACTCAAATGCTACAGGCACTATCACGTTTACTACTGCCCCTTATCTGACTGGAAACTTTTCTTTAAACTCCAACTTTACGGTTACGGGCAATTATCCAACTTATGCTTCGACTGCCAATTTATATTATAATACTGGAGCTTCACAACCTGTTGGTATGGAGTGGAAGCCGAATGTTAGTTCCGGAGCGGGCATTCCTGCCTCTGTACTGTTAGGAAATGGAACTACGGGATCGTCTTTCGTATTATCAGGAGGTAATAGTTACAAGAGTGGGTCATTGCTTACCGTTAGCAGTGGTTGTTCACTTTCCGTTCCTGCTACTACGGTCATTCAATCGAACGGATTAAAAGTTGTGGGTACAGTCAACATAGCCGATGGTGGTCAGATTCAGAGTTCTTCTACGGTTACCATCAATAGCACAGGTACGCTCAATGTGGGTACTACTGCCTTATCTGCAACTGCTACCACTTCCAATGCTAGCTTATTGGTGTCTAGTGGTGCATTGAATGACACGGGTGTAGTCAATAACTATGGTTATATAAAGATGGCAGCTTCCAATTTTGTGCTACTCAATACGGGTAGTCTGGGTATGCAGGCCAATGCGGTGCTGGAACTAGCCAATGCTTCACCTGCCATTCCTGTTATTTCTTGGGATGCTAATTCTTATGTATACCTTACTGGAATTGCCTCTGGTAATCCCACCAACATTACCCAGACTTTTGGAAATGTGGTATGGAACAGTACGGCTCAAACAGGTAATCTATCAATTACTGGTCTGAATGCCATCACCAATTCATTTATAGTATTGAATACAGGTTCTGGATCTATTCGTTTAAACAATACCACCAATGCCTATGGGGCTTTGCAAGTGGGTGGTTATAATAACTTTAATGGAAATACAGTAAATGCTACTGCGGCATCCCTTAATATTGGATATAGTACAGCAGGTGCTACCACGGTAAATGGAGATGTGTCTATCGGTGCTAATGGCATCCTTACTGCTGGTACTACGGGTACTACTATTGCCCTTGCAGGTAATTGGACGAATGCAGGAACCTTCACCAATGCCAATACCACTGTTTTATTTAATGGTGCCACAGCTACTGCACAAACAATTACTAAGATAGGAGGGGAGACCTTTAATAATCTAACCATCAATACATCTGGAACTGGTGGTGTTGGTTTGAATAATGCGGTGATCATTGCCAATAACCTGAATCTGTCCAATGGTATCCTTGCTTTGGGAAATAATAACCTGACCATTAATGCTACCACAACTATATCTAATGCGTCGGCTTCAAGTTATATGCTGACGGCTGGAACAGGGCTGCTCATCAAAAATACCATTTCCGCTACTGCATTCACCTTCCCTGTTGGGACTGCAAATACCTATACTCCTTTGACTGTTGCCAATACTGCTGGTACATCTAATTTATCGGTAGCGGTTAGCCCTACTATTACTTATTGGGTGGGTACTCCTTCAAAAATGCTTAATCTGCAATGGACGGTTATGGGTTCTGCTGCCACTACGGCTACCATGACTTATCAATTTAATACGGCAAATGCGGCTGGTAGTTTTGTTGCTGCCAATACTTGTGAGTTGGGTATTTATACCACAACTTATAGTATTAGTAGTGTGGGTACGCCTAGTGGTAGTAATCCTTTTACCCTAAGCAAGACTGGTATTTCTTTGGCAAGTGGTGCCACCAATTTATTCGTAATTGGCAATACGGGTGCTGTCAGTTGTACTACCGGCACTTATGTGGGTATTAATGGCGGCGATGCTAACCTTGCTGTGAACTGGTGTGGCGGTATCCTTCCTTCTTCTGCAACCAACATCGTTATTGCCAACAATGCGCCATTGTTAACGGCTAATTTGTCCATCAATAATCTTTCCCTTACTTCGGGGCTTAACCTCAATGGGTATAATCTCACCATCAATGGTGCTGTATCGGGTAGCGGAACAATAGTTGGTAATAGTGCGTCTACCATTACCCTGCTCGGTACGGGTGCTTTGTATTTTGATCAGTCTGTACCCGGTACGTCTAATGTGCTGAATAATCTGGTCATTAATTCTGCAGGCACAGTTACGCTTGGTAATAACTTAAATCTGTTGGGCACACTCACACCTACTGCTGGCACTTTCAATACAAATGGCAATCTCACCTTGGTTTCTACGAGTGCAGGAACAGCTAGGATTGATCAGGTTTTGGGGACGATTTCTGGTAATGTTACCGTGCAGCGTTATATCCCTCCAAAGCTGCTGCGTAAGTTTAGTTATATCGGCTCGCCTGTTTCTCAAACCATTCGTAATGCCTGGCAACAGCAGATTTACGTCACCGGTTCGGGCACAGGAGGTACGCTTTGTGGCAGCACCAATGGAGATGGCGGCAACACAGATAAATACAATAGTAATGGCTTCGATTTCAGTATTGCCAATTCAGCTAGTATATGCACCTACAATCCTGTAAAAGTAAATGGTAGTCGTTATGTGGGTATTGCCAATACCGATTATACCTACCTTGTTCCGGGCAAGGGGTATTGCGTAAATATCCGGGGTAATAGAAATAGCGCTACCGTATCCTGTATCAATCAATTAGGAACTGCCACCCCTACTCCGCCCGAAGCGGTTACGCTTAGTGCAACGGGTACATTAACAAAAGGAGATGTGGTGATTGCGTTGAATGATTTTGCTGTACATAAGTTTACCCTACTGGCAAATCCTTATCCTAGCCAGATAAGTTTCAAGTCTCTGCAGGCGGATAATTCCTGCATTAATTACAAAATGTGGACTTTAAGTCCGGTTGGTAACAGTAATTATACTACTTATTCGGCAGGGGTTATTGCAAATGGGGCTACGGGGTATGATAATACACGGGGCGATTATCTGGCTGTTGGTCAGGCATTCTTTGTAGAAGCGAATAAAAATGGGAATATTACTTTTAAGGAAAGTCACAAGATTAATAGTGCCATTCCCAATACCCAATATTTTGGTGAGACTGCAAACAAGATCATCAGAGTTGGATATAAAACTACCTCAGATGATTTGTTAGATGAGGTAGTTGTACGCTGTCATCCCCAAGGAACCATGGAATATAATCCTACGCTAGATGCTGCGTCACTCAATACAGGCAGTCAGACGTTGACTATTAATAAGAAAGGATTGGTTTTAGCCATTGCCTCATTGCCAGATAATCCAATGATTGATACCGTGCTACTAGGTGTAAAAAGTAATGCAGACGGTAACTATAAGTTATACTTCAGTGACTATTCACAACTTGATGCTACTACAGATATCATTCTTAGGGATAAATTTCTGAATACGACGCAGGATATGCGATTGAATCAAACTTATGCTTTCAATATTACGGCAGATACGATGAGCCAAGGGAAAAATCGTTTCGAGATTATCCTGAAAACAAACAGTACCACACTGCCCGTTCATACCATTCATGTAGTTGCTACAGAAACTAATAATGCGGTGTTATTGAATTGGAAGGTTGCTAACCCGAAAAATGCGACTAGTTATCAGGTAGATAGAAGCACAGACGGTATTCATTTTGAAACGCTAGATTCTATAATAGGTGGGGAAGCTTCCTCTTATTCATTTAAGGACAATAAGATAATTCCAGCAACTATCGTATACTATAGAATCAAATCGGTAGCTGACGATGGCAGTTTTAAGTATAGCAATATAGCCTCCCTCGCATTACAAGCAGGTAAGCGTCCTTTGTCAATTTACCCCAATCCGGTTAAGGACAATATAAGTATTTTGTTAAGTGATAATTTCACGGATACCTATAGGTTGCGGGTGCTTACGGTAGAAGGTAAAGAGGTTTTAGGTACTAATAAGATTACTGGTAATGGTAAAACATTAAACCTTCCTTTTAAAGAAAGTTTAAATGGAGGTGTTTATTGGGTAGAGTTAACCGATAGTAAAGGGAATATGCAGATCGGTAAATTTTTGAAGGATTAGTATATGAGGTAGCCTGCCCTGTATTTTTTGTGGGTTAGCGCAATCAGCACATCAGATACCATTACGGAAAGTAGGAACAGGGCAAATAACGTTATGGGTGGCACTCCCGAAATTTGGAGTATAGCAAATAATGTTATGGATGGCATTCCCGAAAATCGGAACAGGGTAAATAAGGTTATTGGTTGTATTCCAGAAAATAGGAATAGGGCAAATAAGGTTATGGATGGCACTCCCGAAAATAGGAATAGGTCAAATAACTTTATTATTGGTATTCCAGAAATTTGGAATAAGGCAAATAACATTTTTGAGGGTATCCCGATAATAGGATTAGGGTAAATGAAGGGGCGGATGTGTTTTAAACTAATCCGGATAGTAGCTGTCCGAACGATTATTGCTGAGGGAAAGATAATGCCACAGCAAAAAAGTGCAAAGTTGTATGCTGGTGCAAAAAGGAAGTTTATGATGAACGGATTTTACGAAACTTTATAAACATTTAAGGATATTTACCACATAGGTTCAATAGTCATATAGGTTTAATCTTGAAGTAAAAAAAGAGAACATAGATGTAAGCTTCGCTTTCAATACTCAAGTCTATTTGTCCTAAAAGTGCAACGTCTTTTTTTCTATAGTATTTTGATTCCTTTGTGCCTATTGTGGCTATGTGGTTATTTTTTTATTATAATTTAATGTTGTTAAACCCGCGTAAGGTCAGCGATTAAAAATGGTTATCAAATGAAATTTTACCTTGTATTGCTTGCATTTATGATGGGTTCACTATCGGGTTTTGGACAGTCACTAAACCTGCTTCCTGCTATTCCCGATTATACCAATAATACGCAGGCGGCTGTTATGTGGAAAGGGGTTCAATTGTCTAATCCTTCCTTTAAAACAATCTTAACACCAAGCCTTTATGATGAGGTGTGGTATGCTTCCATGTCCTATTTTCATCCACAGAGTCCTTATTACCACAATCCATTGGCACTAAAAAGAACACAGACTTTATTGGATAGTATGCTTACAAATTGGAGTAATAATTTATATCTAACCTCTTTTAATTATACCGTTGAAGCCACTTATGCCTACTTGCTATTGAAGACTTATCTACCAGACAGCATCCCAACAGATAGAAAGCCAATATGGGAAAAAGGCATTGCTAACCTGATAACGGCAACCTTAAAAAAGCCCTTGATGTATGATAGTTTGATGGTAGGAAGTGTTTGGCTGAATGGGGACATCCGGTTTGCCATTGCAGTGGTGTTAGGGGGAACTGCGCTAGGGGATACTGTTTCGGTGGCAAAAGCCCGCAATGTGATTGAGCATGTAATGACCAAATGTTTGCTTCCCGATGGCGGCACCCATTATTATGGTTATCAGAATGAGAACTTTACTTACCATACCCCTACTAAAAAATACTTCCTTATCTATTGGTTATTTAGCCAGAACCCTACCGTATTAAATGTGCTAAAAGGGATGAACCATTATCCCCTGCTGATGCAACACCCAATAGGGAAGGGTTTTGGGGAATACATTGCCATACCTGCTTGGAAGCCTTACTATAATTCGAATACCGAGGAATATGCAGCTGCTATTTCTGCCTACTTAACAGGCGACCCTTATAGTTGGACAATGGGTAAAACTGCCAGTGCGTTTGAATTTGCTTTTATATGGAAGAATGGATTGAATGCACTACCTGTGCCTGCCAACTTCGTTTTATATGATAAAAACTGTTTAGGCCCTCGCTACCGGGTTGGTAACTGGGGTGCAGTAGGAACGCTGAGGGATGTTGCTTCTTCGTTGCCTGAATTTAAAGAAACGAATGTTCCAACCGCTACTTTGAGTGCTGGCAAACAAACTTTTGCAGGTGCTTATGCTTTAACTGCAAATGCTTCTGCCACTACCTATCCTATGAACGCTGTGTTTCAGGCAGCAGCCATAATGGTTAAAACGAAGACTGGTATAGAGACCGATTATAACAGGGGTAACGTTAATAGCTTTTTAAGTGCGTTTGAAAACAATAGTATCACCAAAACAAAGGCTGTCTACGGTATGGCAACGCGCTATAAAGTGGTTGATAAGGGGTTGAATAAAACCAGTTTCGATGGCATGCAACAATGGCTATTTACACCAGATCGTATAGTTGGGATGATAGAACTGGAGGCTATTGCCAATACAAGTTGTTATGGATTGGGCACTAGGTTTTGTTTTGTTGGCGGCAGATTGGGTGTATCTGGCAAGTATAAACAGTTGATTCGTCTGAATGATTCTACTTATCAATATGGGTTACTGAATCTAAAAGTAATTAATCAAGATTTCAAAGGAAGAACAGATAGTGTTTATTATGGAATACAGGGTGCTGCAAACGATACACTTTCCAATCAACTAACCTTGCACGACCAGCTTGATTCTTTAACTGATAAAAAAATAAACATTACAAAAGGGTATCGTAAGAAAGTGTTGGTGGAAGTAACGAAGACTACCAACGCATTTGCTTCGTATGCGAGCGTGTTGAATGTTGCTTACCCCTTGTACGGGTTTCAGTTTACAGAGAATAATAACAGGAAGCTGCGGATTGTTCATAATACTTCTGCATCTTCAGTAATTTATACTGATACTTTTTATTGTAATTTCAACCATACAAGAATCATCAAAAGCTGGGATAATGCAGATACAAGCTACGGGGATGCAAAGCCGAATAGTTCTTTTTCAATTAAAATAACTATTCCTGCTAATTCGCATATTTTAATCATCAATAGTTCTGTTGGGGCTGATACAGTGCTTGGTTATAATACTTTCGACTCTGTTTTTGTGGGCAGTGCCGTGTTGCCTATCAATAATTTGTCATTAGAGGGTAGTGTAATAAATTGTATAACAACCATTCATCTTTCAGTTATCAATGAAATTAATGCTGCTAGTTACCAGTTGCAGGGTAGTACTGATGGAAGCAACTTTACCAATATTTCTACCTTGCCAATACATCGTAGTACCAACAGTACGGCGAATAGCTATGATTTTGAGGTGAGTCCTGTAATGGGTAATTATTCCTTTTTTCGGATAAAGGCAACTAACCACGATGGGAATAATAATTTCAGTAAAGTAGTTTATGTAGAGAATAACTGTAACAACACTAATTATTTAACCATTTATCCCAACCCAACCAAGGGCAGTTCGATACAATTGGTGTATGGAAACGCTAACGGAACATCAAATGGAATACTCAGGTTATTCAATGCATCGGGGAATACTATTTGGAAGAAGGAAATTGGAATAGCAGAAGGGAACAATCATTTTTCTATTCCTGCAACTAACCTTCCTGTTGGGCAGTATTATGTGCAGTTAGCCTTTAAGAATGGAAAGATAATTACGAAGCAAACTAATATTCTTAGGTAGTCGATGGGTTATTAATAATAAATTAAAAGATGCCACAGCGATAGGGATGTTTAAATAAATATTTGCATGATGAAGAATAAGCTCAATAAACAGTTTGTCATAGTTACAATACTCACACTTACAAGCTATCTTTTAGCTTACAAAACCACTGCACAAGTGCAACTGAAAGTAGACTGGCAGCAGTTTCTTTCAAAGCACGACATGGTCTGGAACAAGATGCCTGCCGATTATTACGAAGGACCTTTTGTGGGTAATGGGTTATTGGGTGCTATTCTTTTCAAGGATAATAAAAAGGAAAATACAGTTGGTCTCGAGATTGGCAGAACCGATGTGTACGACCACCGTTCTAAAAACATTAAGAGTACTAACGCTTTTGGACGTCTCCCTATAGGGCGATTATTACTCACACCCCTAGGTACAATAACGGCTTCAAATTTCCGTACAGACCTATGGGATGCAGAAATTACGGGTACTATTACCACTACCAAAGGCACAGTTTCCATTCGTTGTTTTGTTCCTTCGGAAGAAGAATTCATCGTGCTGGATATAAGTAGTACGGGAGAGGAGAGTAACTTAAGCTGCTCCTTCCGTCCCGAACAAGGCAATCATCCGCGCCCTACCGTTCAGCCAAATCGCGATAAGGGAATTTACATTCCCAATCCGCCCTTTGTAACAGAAACAAAGGAAGGCATCGAAGTAACTACCCAACCTTTATTGGAGGGTGATGATTACGCTTCTGCATGGGGCAGCCATACCAATGCGGATCAATCAAAAACAATATATATTGCCGTTGCCAACCGTTGGGCTAATAAAATGGTTCCTGCTTCTAGTTCAGCGGCTGATGCCATCGCCACCATCAAAGCTGCTGAGAAAAAGGATCTGAATGCCATAGAGAAAGCACATCGTAATTGGTGGCATAATTATTATCCTGCCAGCTTTGTGACGCTGCCAGATGCCCGTTTAGAGAGTTTTTATTGGATTCAATTGTATAAGTTAGCAAGTGCCACCCGCGCCAATCGCCCTGTTGTCGATCTAATGGGGCCATGGTTTAAACCATCTGTTTGGGCGGCTTATTGGACCAACCTCAATGTACAACTAGCTTATTATACCTTGGGTACGACCAACCACCTTGATATCGCAGATGCGCTGTACAAACTGATAGAAAAGCATACTGACCAGTTGATAGCAAACGTTCCTGTTGAATATAGAAACGATTGCGCCGCTTTGGGTAACCCTGTTGGTTTTGATGATTTGAATGCTTCTGTGGGATTAAATAAGAACAACAAAAGCCCGATGCACCTGATTGCCTTACCATGGTTGATGCAGTTGTTTTATATCCATAATCA
>CAISCV010000278.1 GCA_903883945.1 uncultured Chitinophagaceae bacterium
CAGCCATTGTATTGCTGGTATCTAACGTAATCTTTGCATTAGGAAGTGGCTCGTAGAAGGTATCACACAACACTATTTTAGAAGAGTCGAAAGACTTTAACCGTTTACTAAACGTTAGTTGTAGCTTATTAATCAATCCCTGACTATGTCCACCATCCAGGTTGGTTGCGTACTTTAGAGACTTATCTTCCTTCTTGTTCTTATTGCTATTAGTAGAAGTGGCAGCCTTAGCAGGCTTTTCTTTTTTCTTTTCTTCCTGATACGCATAAAAGACTGCATTGGGCGTGGACTCACTGATGGTAATGGTACTATCCAGAAAGCCAAATACCTCAGTGCTGTCATCATATTTTTTACTGTATTCGTTGGGTAATACAAAGGCGTTGTACTTTCCAGGTTCAATAAAGTTAAAGCTAAACTCGCCCTTGCCATTTACTTTAGTCAGGTAACGGGGACTAGATTTATAGATGGCAGTATCATTCAGGTTACGGTGCAAGATTACCAACAGGGTACTATCCGTTTTACCTGTTTCGGCTAGTATCACTTTACCAGTAAATTGTCCGTGTGCAATGGTGGGCCCGGTAGAGAACACGTAGGTAAAGTCTTTAAATATATTGCCCTCATTAATGTCCTTGATGCCATTGCCAAAGTTGAGGCTGTAGGTAGTGTTTTTCTCCAATGAATCGCGCAGCAATACAGTTACATAACGTAGATTAGATTCTATATTGGGGATTTTTGTAGGCAATGGGGAAATCAAAACATTTTGTTGTGCATCTTTCAATTCTACAAATTCATCGAAAGTGAGCACAATTTTTTGCGCTTTTACATTGGTGGCACTATCTGCAGGCAAAGCCTTCACTAAGCGAGGAGGGATTGTATCTCTTGGTCCACCATTAGGCGGAACGATACCCGCACATCCTGTGAGAAGCAATAGTTTAGTGGCAACAATTAGTAGGAGTAGCAGGAACGATACTTTCTTTTTCATTCAATAACATTAACTGCTGCAAACTTATACTGAATGCAGCATGCGAAAATCATAAAAGTTAAAAGAAGGGTTGGCTGGATGGTAGAAAGAAGCACTAAGCGTTATTCCTTTACCATCCCTAAGGTATGCACTTTACCTTCGTTTGTTTATATCTGTATTTCGAGTATCCTCACCTTGGTCTGTTTTTATATCCGCTAATCTAACTCCCTAAAACAACCTCCCCTGTTCTCCCGGTCGTCTAAATTGACTGCTATCCAAGTTCCACCGTTCTGCATTGAGTCCGTAGATTTTATTGTATTTCTTGAATTGTTGCCGCACCAGATCGGCAATAGGCCCTTCTCCTCTCATCCTTACTCCAAAGCGACTATCATTTACTTTACCATCATGTGCATTTTCTATCAGATGCCAGACTTTATCTGCCCTATCCGGGAAGTTCTTATAAATCCAATCATGAAACAGCAATTTAATAGCTCCATTCAGTCTTATAAAGGTAAAGGCACTAAATACTGCCCCTGCTTCACTTGCCGCTTTCATAATACGTTGCATCTCGTGTTCATTTAGTCCGGGTATCATCGGGCCAAGCATTACGCCCATCCGAACTCCTTCTTTAGATAGTTCCTCAATTACTTTCAGACGTTGTTTACCTGTTGTAGTACGCGGTTCCATTGCACGGCGCAAATCTTCCTCAAAGGAGGTAATACTTACCAATACACTTACCAAGTTCTTCTTGGCCATCTCTTGTAGCAAATCTTTGTCTCTCAATATACCTGCATTCTTGGTAATGATACCCACGGGCTGATTAAACTGATTGCATACTTCTAACAGTTGTCGGGTTATCCTGAACTTCTTCTCGGCAGGTTGATAACAATCGGTATTTCCACTTAATGAGATAGGAACAGGGTCCCATTTTGGATTCATCAGAAACTTGCGTAATAGATCAGGGGCATTCTTCTTTACGATAATCTTCGTTTCAAAATCAATCCCTGCACTCCAACCCCAATACTCAAAACTATTACGGGCATAACAATAGATACAACCATGTTCACAACCCTGATAAGGATTCATACTGTACATCATGCCTACATCTGGACTATCTACTTTGTTTACAATGCCTTTTGCATGGTCTTCCATATAGATGGTCTTGGGATTAGGTTCCGTCCAATCGTCAATAGATTCTATCTGATCCTTTATCTTTTCATTCTTCAAAAAACGATTACGTGGATTTATCTGTGCCCCACGACCTTTAAAGTAATTGTCTGAATTATCCATAATTGTTTACTTAATTACATTTGATAAAGTGGTATTAAGTTGTAAGTATTAGGTAATAGGTTAGCACACATTCTCTTTTTTTACTTGTTACTTAAACCCTATAACTTAAAACATACTTGCTTGCTCTAGCCTTTTTACATTGTTTAGTAACGGAAACCTTTCTGATATTTTATAGCCATTACCCCCCTGTTTCCTTTTAAGTAGTAATAATTCGTTAACAATAAATGATGTATTGAAATGGGTATTACTTAACTCTAACCATCCTTTTTCATACTGCCAAGGCAATAGTTTATGAGCGATGTTGATGAGGGGCTCTGTAATAAAATGCGGCTTGTTTTGTTTATCCGGAAGAATAAATGCCTGTACCTGCCTCAACTCTTTTGACAAGACTGTAAGCTGATTGGTTGTTTGAATGTTTATATAAATGGTATGTGCTGGCAGGCTACCAAAGTCATTTAAAGTTATCTTGAATGGCGCATTGACAGCCGCAATATTCCGGAATCTATTTACAAAGCGCGATTCTGCCATCTCATAATGACTGAATTTTATGAGTGTTATCTGTGGCTTTATATGCGTAGCCTGTGGGCATTGGTAATTACCCGCAAAATGCTGTTTCATTGTCATAATGCGTTCACACAAGTCCTCATTAGGCTGTATGACCAATAAATATTCGTTTATCAATTCGTTCATCATTCTCTTTTTAGTTGAATAATAAATTTTCTGCAGGGGCTAAATGGAAACTTGTAATCTGTTTGCAATTATCAAACTGATGTTGGCGACGCAACAGAACTAGTTCGTTCAGTTCGAAGGAGGCTTCAAAAGTCTTAGGTGAATAATCTAACATTGCTTTCGCAAATATTTCAGGAGATAATCGTCTTGCGACAGTAAGATGTGGCTTTGTAACGAGATGCATGGGCGGGCAATTGTTACTGGTTATAAAATGATTTACAGATTGTAACGCATCGGCTAACTTCTTGAAAGGCTGCGCATTTTGTACCCGTATATAGATGGTATGGGGTGGAAAGCCTCCAAAATTATTTAGCAAAACAGAAAACCTAGGTTGGGTAGCAATTGAACGGTTCATCCAGCGGATGATTGTTTCTTCCATCGCTTCTTTTGCCATAAACTTTGCTACGGTAATAAATGATTTTGATATTAATGAAGTCTTTTCCTGATAAGCGTTTGAAAAGAATTGTCTTTCGGATATCATTTGTTGATGTACGGCTAAGCTTGGGGCTGCCACCAACAGATATTGAAACAGATAACCATAATCGCCAGGTATTGTATGGGTTTGAAATTGCAAAGGGGATGCTGAATACATACTGATATCTATTAATACTAATTTAATTAGCACAATATTAGTACTTATATTTAGTATAATCTACATTTTATTTTAAATATCGCTAAAATATATAGACATTAGTGACTACTCAACTACCCTAAAACTAAAAAGTGTGTTACG
>CAISCV010000279.1 GCA_903883945.1 uncultured Chitinophagaceae bacterium
ATAACAAAAATAGCCCTCAATTTATTGAAGAATGAAAACTCTAAAAAAAGAAGCATCAAGAATAAAAGATTGCTCTGTGGTTGGGACGAAAAGTTTTTGGCAAAACTGCTATTTAAAGAAATTTAGATGCGTTTGCCCTGTGGGTCTAGTTTATTAAAAGGAACTTAAAAATGCCCCCTTTATATTGTAAACTTTTTTATAAACCGTACTTAGCAATAACAAAATGACGCCCAAGCAAGGATTTGACACTACCTTGATTGTCTTATAAATTTCTTTTACTTTTAGGTGAATACAGGCTTTACATAATCTGATTGATAACCAATAAGCCCGACTAAATTTATCATCAGATTTTATTTAGAAGCCGGAATATTTAAGGTTACTATAAAGGTATCACCAACCATAAAGCCCATTATATTCCCATTAATGTCATAATCTTTTCGGTTTACTTTAAAGCTGCCATTAAAAACAGATTTTCTCCCATTTTCAATATAATCAAATGGAATAGTAACTGCCTTTTTTATACCATGTAACTCTAATATACCCATTACTGAAAATTGTGCAGCTCGTCTTTCAAATTGAGAAGAGGTGAACTTTATGGTAGGATATTTAGTAACATCAAACCAACTTTCTCCCCTTGCGTGTTTGTTTTTAAGACTATTTCCGGTATTAATTGTAGTTGCATTAACCGATACATCCATTTTTGCATTGCCAAGCTGGTTTTTGTCGAATTCAATTGTTCCTGTAAGTCCAGTAAAGCTACCCTCAGCCTTTGAGCCTGAGAATTTAATAGAATAGTTGGGATCAATATTCCAACTAGGGGTAAAAATTGTAAATACCCATAGCGTTAATATACCAATTACACAAGCGATAGCTTTCATTCGTTTTTTTATTTGTTGAACAGGCTTTATTAACCACATTTTATATTTAATGTTGCCTACTAGCATTTAAATAATTTGTGATCCACTTTAAAGTGCTTCACCACCACTACCACTCTATTCCTTATTCTTTACTACCCATTATCCATTATATTTGCTAGTATGTCTTCATTTCAACTCTACGCGCCCTACGAGCCTTCGGGCGATCAGCCTTCTGCCATCAAACTATTAGTGACAGGCATAGAAGAAGGGGAAAGATTCCAGACTTTACTAGGGGTAACAGGTAGTGGTAAGACCTTTACCATGGCCAATATTATTGCTGCCACCCAACGTCCAACCTTGGTGCTTACACATAACAAAACCTTGGTGGCACAGTTATATGGGGAATTCAAACAGTTCTTTCCAGATAATGCAGTCGGTTATTTTGTTAGTTACTACGACTATTACCAGCCCGAGGCGTATATGCCGGTGAGCAATACTTATATAGAAAAGGATTTAAGCATCAATGAGGAATTAGATAAACTGCGCCTGCAGGCAACGAGCGAATTGCTGAGTGGTCGTCGTGATATTGTGGTGGTGGCAAGCGTAAGTTGTATTTATGGTATGGGAAACCCGACCGAGTTTGCCAATGGCGTGGTAAGGATTCATAAGGGGCAGGTTATTTCCAGGCAAGGATTCCTGCATGCCTTAGTAAATAGTTTGTATCAACGTAGTCAGGGTGAGTTTGGCAGAGGAACCTTTCGGGTAAAAGGGGATACGGTAGATATTAACCTGCCTTACCTGGATATTGCTTACCGTGTTACCTTTTTTGGCGATGAAATTGAAGAGATAGAAAGCCTGGAGAAAGCCACTAGTAAACGCATTGGCATATTAGAGAATGCTGCTATCTTTCCGGCTAACCTCTACCTCGCTCCAAAGGATATCATGGTACAGGTGATGAATGAGATTCAGGATGAGATGATGGCACAGTATAACTATTTCAAACAGGTAGGCAAAAAGGAAGAAGCACAAAGAATAAAAGAAAGGGTAGAATACGACCTGGAAATGATTCGGGAACTAGGCTATTGCAGTGGGATTGAAAACTACTCTCGTTTCTTTGATAGGCGCGAACCGGGCACACGTCCTTTCTGTTTGTTGGATTATTTCCCTAAAGATTTTATTTGTCTGATAGATGAAAGTCACCAGACTATACCCCAATTGTCGGGGATGTATGGGGGGGATCGAAGCCGGAAGATGGTATTGGTAGATTATGGTTTCCGCTTGCCGAGTGCCATAGATAACCGGCCACTCAACTTTAATGAGTTCGAAAACATTATAGGGCAAACCATCTTTGTGAGTGCTACACCCGGCGAGTACGAACTGCACCAAACGGGTGGCGTAGTAGTAGAACAGGTAGTGCGCCCAACCGGATTGATTGAGCCACCGATAGAAGTGCGCCCTTCGGTAAACCAGATAGATGATTTGTTGGATGAGATAGACCAGACCGTAAAGAAAGGAGACCGAGTGCTGGTGACTACCCTTACCAAAAGGATGGCGGAGGAAATGGATAAATACTTAGGAAGAATCAATATTAAATCAAAATATATACACAGCGATGTAGACACGTTGGAGAGGATTGAGATACTACGCTCTCTGCGATTGGGAGAAATAAATGTTTTGGTTGGGGTGAACCTGTTAAGGGAAGGATTGGATTTGCCCGAAGTAGCTTTGGTAGCCATACTAGATGCAGACAAGGAAGGTTTTCTGCGTAATGAACGCTCACTCACCCAAACAGCAGGTCGTGCAGCTAGGAACGTGGATGGAAAAGTAATATTCTATGCCGATAAAATGACGATGAGTATGCAGCGCACTATTGATGAAACCAACCGTCGCCGCGAGAAACAGGTTGCCTACAATACGCTGCATAACATTACCCCGACTACAGTTAATAAGTCGATAGACCAGATCATGAAACAAACCTCTGTGCTAGACATTAAGGGCTTTGACGAAACCAAGCCTTACGCTTTAATGGGTGATGCACAACTAAACACCGCTGCAGAAGAACAGGTAAGCTACAAGACCATACCACAACTGGAAAAAGCAATTGCCCAAACCAAGAAACTGATGGAACGTGCTGCTAAAGATCTGAACTTTATGGAAGCTGCCACGCTAAGAGATGAGATGTTTAGGTTGCAGAAGGAGTTGGAGGGGATGAAGTAATTGATAGTAATTTAAACCAAATTATATGGATTCTAAAAATGATTTTTACAAAACTATTTTCAGTTACTATTTCGATGTTTCAAAAAATCTAATTCCCAAAGAATTTATAGAAGAGGTAAGCCATATTGTTACTGATTATTATTATGAACAATATGGCCGGTTTAGCAAACAATATCCAAAGTCAATAAAGAGATATTCTACTTTTCAAATAAAAGACTTAGACCATCCATCAACTTTTGAAATGGTTATAAAATTCTTTAAAAAGAAACAAGAGGATAACTATTCAGAATACTCTAAAATTCTATTGAAAATGACAGACGATGCATTAAAAGGATTTGAAAAGAATAGAGAAGAGTTTTATAGAATGTTCTAACACAAGATTCTGCGTTTCATCAATCCCAAAATCCTCTTCAAAAATCAGTAACTAGCAATAAACTCCTGCAGAGTAGGAATGGGTTAAAGGGAATAAGTTACCAATTTATAAATATATTTGCTAAACACTAAATAAATAAAATGAGACAAGTAACAGTATATGTACCTGACAAAGAATACAACCACTTTGTGCAATTGGCAAAGAACCTTAGCTATGTGAAGAAAATAGAAACAGATGATGAACCCTCCAAATCAGAACTATTGAAAGGGATAAAAGCAGGGCTAGAGGAGGTGAAACTTTTCAGAAAAGGAAAACTAAAAACCACGCCTGCCAAAGACTTTCTAAATGAGTTATAAAGTAGAACTCTCCGAGAACTTTAAAAAAGAAGCAAGTAAGCTCAGCAAAAAATATCCTTCTTTAAAAACAGAATTAGCAACACTCTTCGCTACTCTTGAGACAAACCCAACTTTAGGAACACCACTTGGCAACAATATTTACAAAATCCGGTTGGCCATTGCATCTAAAAACAAAGGGAAGTCGGGAGGGGCAAGGGTAATGTCTTTTGTTTTAGTTACTGATACAACGGTACTGTTGTTTTCTATTTATAACAAAGGAGAAAAAGATTCTATTTCAGATGATGAAATAAAAGAACTACTAAAAGATTATCTACCCTAATACTTATTTCAAATAACGTACTATTTTCTTTGCCATCTATTATTCAGTTTAAGTTTCACTACATCAGTAGAAAAAGAGATATAATTGCCCGATTCCACTTTGGTAAAACGTTCATCTAACTCTAGTGATTATTCAGTATTTTATTTACTGTTCTTTTGTAAATCCTGGTTTTTAAGCGTGTTTTGAATAGTTTCTACTATTGCAATTTTCTCTTTGGGAGGCAATTCGAGAATTTCAATTAATTTGTAAAACCTACTCATTATTTGTTGAAAAAGTAGTTTTTTTTATATAGAAGAGAAAAATGCTTGTTTCTTAAGTTTAATTTTTGCCTCATTCTCTACAAATGAAAGGGGGACTCTATTATCGACTTACAAGTAAAGATAGTTTTGCTAAAACGAGCTGTTGCCAACCCAAATAACCCTTTTCAATCTGTCCCGATTTCTTTGCGGGACATACGGATTTCTCTGCGGGACGTACCGCAGAGATTCAGGTACATACCGATTTCGTTCTGGGACATACCGCTAGAATATCCGTACATACGGAAGGAGTTCCGGTACATACGGATTTGCTTGAGGGACGTACCACCATGTGTTCCGGACGTACATATTTTGATCTAGGGAAATCATCAATCAGATTAATACTTGAGTGGATAAAAAATGACATTGATTATTTTAGCTCGTAAGAGATGGATACTACCGATGGACTTAATTCCTATCAATTAAATGAACTTGCAAACCTCGCCCAAGAGCCTGAAATTGATTACACCCTTTCGGAAGATGAATTTATAAAAGCAAGGGCAAGTTGGCGTACTCATTAATCTATAAAAAACAATTCTTTAAAAGTCTTGATAAGGTATTTGAATAACTTGAAAAAGAAAGGGGAACATGAAATAGCGAAAGTCTTTCTTGCTAAAACCGATAAGAGAATCAACTTATTGAAGGAGCAACCTTTTGTAGGAATTGCTTCCACCAAAGTGAAAGATGTAAGAGGAATTCTAATTACTAAACACAATAAACTTTACTGTAAGGTTTTCAATAGCCAAATAACGTTATTGAATATGTATGACGCTAGAATAAATCCTAAACGAAACCTGTATAAATAACTTTTGCCGACCTTCTCTTTTTCAAACATCTTTAACTTCAAATATATTCCGGTTTGCAAAAAAAGAACTTCATTTATGACCTAAAATTCTGCTTTATCGCCCTAAAAAAGTGTACTATAGGTTTCTGTAAACGGTTGCTTCTTTTTGAAAGTGGTTTAATTAATTTTATACAGACTAATGCCAGACATTATTATAAATCGTAAGAAATAGCAGGATAGAACAGGATAGCTAATAGAAGTGAAGTTTTAGTTTTACCACCTTATTCACAGTAGTATGATTGGACGATTGTAAACAGCACAAAATGGGATACTATATTAAAAAGTGTTTGCCTTATTGAATGTTTGAAGCCTTTATGGTCTGTCTTTTTTGATTCAAACTGATAAATACTGCTATAACAATTTATACATTTAAACAACACGGTTGCCTTACTTTTTTAAATAATCAACTCAAAAATTAAACGATGACTTCTTTTGCTTGCTTGACAAAAAAGACCTTCTTTTCTTTCTGCCTCCTTTTGTTAATGAACACTGTTTATAGTCAATATAACACAGTCGTAGACCTAAACGGGACAGGTAATTTTAAAACCATACAGTCTGCCATAGATGCAGCACCAACCGCTCAGACTACTCCTTATGTAATATTTATAAAAAAAGGGAAGTATCATGAAGTAGTAACTATTCCGAGTACAAAGCCTTTTATTCAGTTAATTGGAGAGAGTATGGCGGAAACTATTATCTCTTATGATAATTATTCGGGCAAACCCAACCCCAATGGAGGTACGTTTGGCACGTCTACCTCTGCAACGGTAAATATTGCGGCATCCGATTGTATGCTGATGAATTTGTCTATGGAGAATGCTACTGGTTATGGTATTGATGCCAATGCCATTCCAGTTCCTGCTACAGGGGATGGTCCACAGGCGCTGGCTTTGAATGTTTCTGCTGATAGAGTCGTGTTTTTTAATTGTAGGTTTAATGGTGGTCAAGACACCGTTTTCACAGGTGGGCCTGCCAAACGTAACTATTTCAAGAACTGTTATATAGATGGTAATACCGATTTTATTTTCGGGGATGCAACCGTCATTTTTGATTCCTGTATTATATATCCTCGTACGAGGTTGGATAATAGTGCGGGTGGATATGTAACTGCGGTAAACACAAACTGTTATCTAAAGGAGAATTTGATTTTATTCATAGTGATTCTATACAGAATAGCACAGAAAATAAAAATCAAGAAAAAAACATTTCTTGGATTCGTTTAAT
>CAISCV010000280.1 GCA_903883945.1 uncultured Chitinophagaceae bacterium
AGCATCAACCCCGCCACCAATAGGAACGGTAGCAACTATATTTCCATTGGTCACATTAGTAACAGTCATCCCTTTATTTTCTCTACATACAGAAAAGGTTCTTTGGTTTGCAGCATCTAAAGCAACTCCGGTAGGGCCACCACAAGGCGATAAAGGATAGTTTGCAATAACTTTCAATAATTTGCTATCTATGACATTCAAGCTACTTTTATCTTCTAGGTTATTATAAATTTTACCTTTACCATCTGCAACAGCAAACTCTGGTCCACCGCCTAGTTCAACTGTACCAATTTCTTTTAAAGAACTAGCATCAATAACAGAGGCATTGTCGCTACCCCCGTTAAAAGCAAATACCCTATTAGAAAAAGCGTCATAAATAATAGCATCTGGCTTTTTGCCACTGATGGCAATTGTTGCTATTTTTTCATTGGTTTTAATATCAAAAACTACCACTGCATTGGCATTTCCATCACTGATAAAACCTTTACCCTCTTTGTTGGCAATCGCAATACCGTGTACTTTTTTCATATCACCTATGGTTGCAACTAGTTTTTCGGTAGTTAAATCAATTACATGTACTGCACTACCGTGAGATACATACAACTTCTTATTTTCTTGGTCAATATATAAATAGTCATAAGCACCAGAACCAGGCAAATTGATGGTTTTATCGTAAGAGTATACTTCTTTGTCTTGAGCAATTGCTTTGATATTGAAAGTAATGCAGGCAAATAGAAGTGAATAAGCAAGTAATTTTTTCATTATTAATGTAATAAATGTGTATTAAATAAAAACAAGCGACACTTGTGATGTCGCTTGCAATGTTAGGTATAAAAAGTTAATTAGTGTTTGTTACCAGAACCATCAGTTGGGTAAGCACCTAAATCTGTGTTTGGAGTTGCAATTCCAGCATTTAACAATGTAAATGTTGTATTACCCTTTCCTTTTGCAGGAGAACTAGCAGACAAGTTGAAATTGTTGTTGTTTGCATAGCCATTTGGATGTAAAAATTGATTGTCGAAACTTACAAATAAAGGGTCAACGCCAACTAAATCAGATGCTTGTTTTTTACCAACTCCATCACCAGGATAAAAGTTAGAAGCAAGAGTGATATTTACTTTACCAGAGCCTGAAGTATCAGCTGTACCGAAGGTAGCCTGACTAGCAAAAAACAAGTTGTTGCCGTATTTAGTATTAATGGTATCTGCACCAGTAAACACTTCTAAATCCTGATAATTATTAGCGAAGATATTGTTATAGATATTAGCTACTGCATTTTTATCAACTGAAATAGCTCTACCTGGTTCTGCTAAACCTCTTCTCCAGCCAATAGAAACTATTGTATTGTTGAATACATCAATTTTTGTTTGAGCAATACCAGCAGTTGTACTAGTTTCCATTTTAATACCAGAACCTGCTTGATTGTAAATTACATTGTAAGCAACAACACCTGTACATCCAGATTTAATGTTGATAGCTTCACCGTCATTGCTACCAGAAGATTGAATTGTATTTCTTAAAATAGTAAGTTTAGCACCATTTTGTAGTGCTAATTGGTCATCTTGACCATTTACAATCCAAGAATCAGTAATAGTTACCGGTATAGGTGCTTTTACTTCTATTGATTTAGTTGGGCTTCCTGAAGCATCAGGACCACCTGCATTAATAATTTTAGTCCATTGAATATTTACTGATTGTGCACTATCACAAATGAAACCATCCCAACCATTCAAAGTGTCAGACTTGCCAGACTTTGAGTTAAATACAACCGGATTTGATTGTGTTCCAACCAAATACAAAGTTCCTTGAACTAACACTTGGTGACCATCAGATACTACTACGTTTGCACCTGATTGTGCAGAAAGCGTATCACCTGGTTTAACAGTAACATCACCAGTGATGTAATATGTTTTACCAGACAATAATGTACCCTTTACAAAACCACTAATAGTGTCTGATGTAATAGGATGAGAAGCAGGAATATTTCCTGTACTAGTTGTAGTAGAATCTTTCTTACAAGAAACTACAGTTGTTGCAAGAGCGATAGCTAATGCTGGGATTGAAAACAGATTCTTTTTCATTGTTTTTTATTTATTGTTAAAGATTAAAACGAGCTCCTATACTATAATTTGGCAAAAAAGTATCCCCTATATAGGGAAGACCATTAATACTATTTGTGGTTTTAGAATTAAGAAGGTTATTGAATTTGCCAAAAGCTATGAAGTGTTTAGTGATGCCCTTTTCGGCAGAAAGAGAAAGATAAGATTGTGGGCTACGATAGAAATCAGCACCATAATAAGGATAAGCATCTGTTAGCTCTTTACCTAGATATTGATAGGCTAACTGAACAAATAAACTCTTCTTAGTATTCCTATAAAGTAATGATACATTTAAAGTGTTATCAGTTTGACCTTGTAAAGGGCGGTTCTGCATTTTTATCCCATTATTTAAATTATTTAATGGGTCTACATAGTTTTTAGGTGTTTTTACATTAGAATAGATGTAGGTATAGTTGCCTGACAGACCAAACTTGCCATAGAATTTTGTATACGCCAATTCTCCCCCAATAACAGTTGCATCACCTCCTGCATTTTGAGGTTGAACATAATCCGAAAACCGTCCAGAAATAAGCAATACATTCTCAATAGGGTTTTGAAGCTTTTTATAAAACATACCTACCAATAATTCATCTTCATCCTTTGGAAAGAATTCATACCGAATGTCGAAATTATCTGCGATTGTATGCTTCAGATAGGGATTTCCTGTTTGAGACGTAGTAGAAGTTTGAGATGGTATTCCATAGGGTACCAACTCATAATAATTTGGTCTGGCCAAAGACTTGAAATAGGAGACCCTCAAATTATTTCTAGAATCTATTTTATATTTCAGCAATACACTAGGTAAAAGATCGGTATAAACAATTGCGTCACTATTAATTTGTGTCAGACTAGGAACATTAATATTAAATCCTTCATCTGTATTTTCTATACGCAATCCCCCAAAAATGTCTAACCGATGTAACATTATTTTTATTTGGGCATATCCTGCAATAATATTCTCGTGAGCAGTATAATTGTTAGGATTATAGTTTCCACTACCACTTGGGTTGAAAACATACCACCTAGCTGTATAGATATTTGTAAAGAAAGGTTTAGACCCATCTGCATTTGGAGAAGGTTTCAGGTTATAATCATCTTGATGATTTGCTCTATCCTTTTGTCTGTACAAACCTCCAACCTTTATTTCCCATGGATTTTCATTTACCTTCAATTTATAAGTAAGGTTAATGATTCCATTATAATCCTTGTCTTCATTATGTTGCCAAGAACGGGTAATACCATCAAAATACCAAGGCGTTTGTCTGAAGGTATAAGGCCCATTGATGTTGTTTGTAGAATGAATAGAATCTATTTTAGAATTAATAGATAAATCTGCTCTGTCTGGAGACTTTCTTGTAGAACTAGAATATACACCAGCCCAATCTAGATAGAAGTGCTTATTAAGAATGTGCTTACCACTTATCTTTAAATTCTCTAACCATTCAAAATTTGTTATAGAGGTATGATCATTTGTAACTGGCCCGGTTCCAGGAACTGTTCTTCCTCCATTTCCTCCTACATAAGCGGTATCAATGTCTACCCTTGCCTGAGCCAAAAAACTATATAATAAGACATTGGTAACTACTATTTTATTTTTGTCATTAATAATATAATCCATGTTTGTACTCAAGCCATTATTCAATTGCTGGGTAGAAAAAGTTCTATTGTGCGCTTCATCAATTTCAGGTACACTAGTAGTTGGGTTGGGATTTATCTGGTTATAAGGTGAGTTGCTTCCGAAATATTGATTCTGATAGTTGTCAGCTATTATAATTCCTAACTTATTCTTTAAGAATCTACTTCCAAAGGTAATACCTGCTGTACAAGTAACAGGAGCATTCACCTCTTTAAAATCTAAGTTAGACCTGCTAAAATCTGTTCCTGAAGCAACAGCTCCCGAACCGTGAGACTCGAAATAGCTTTTCTTCTGTATATCGCTTTTAGAAAAGGTAGTAAATTTTCTGTCAAAGAATATTTGCGGATATCCAATAGAACCAGTTGCCTTTAATAATAAAGAATCTGGCGCCTCTTTCATAATCAGATTAACGGTGCCACCAATAGCATCTCCTTCCATTTCGGGTAACAATGTTTTACTGATTTCTATCTTTTGTAACAAATCTGAAGGAATAATATCTAAAGAAACATACCTAGCTTTATCATCTGGGCTGGTTATTTTAACCCCATTAATCAAGGTATTATTGTAACGAGGTTCCAAACCTCTAATGATTGCATAAGCCTCATCTGCACTACTACTTTTTTGAAGGGTTACACCACTGATACGTTGTAATACATTGGCTGCATTAATATCTGGAGAACGTTCCATTGCCTTGGCAGAAACGACATTGATGATGTTGGTAGCATTCTTTTCATTAAGGCGTGAAGCCCTATCAGATTCTTGGTTTAATTTACTGAAAACAGATACATCTTCTAAATTAGTAACTATTTCTGTAAGTACAATTTCAATTGTCTGTGTTTCAGATCCTTTTAATTCAATATGTTTTTCATATTCATTATAGCCAATACACTTTGTTTTTAGCTTATACTCACCAACAGAAATGTTTTTGAAATTATATTCACCCTTAATGTCAGAAACAGTAGTAAGTGTTTTCCCATTTTGCTTAGTGGATAATTTAATGAGTACTCCTTCAATCGGTTGCTTTGATTTTGTAGATACAGTCTTCCCTTTTAAAGTTATAGTCTGACCAATACCAATAGATTGAAAAACAATTAGAATTAGAAGAGTTGTAAATGCTGAAATTATTTTCACTTTACTAAAAATGTTTATATGAGTTAGGTACATCCCTTTTAATCGTGCAAAGCTGAAGTGGTCATGTTAAAATATTATTAACTGACTATTATCAAATTGTAACATTGTCGAAAACGTTTTCTAGGTGATCATCTAAAGAACTAGTGCAATCATTGTTTATAAACCATGAACAAATATTTCCATCTGATAACGTACTTAACAATTTGGTAATAAAGCAGTATTTATCAAGATGATAATTTCGTTGATAAATTAAAATAGCAAAGATGTTTAAGAAAGGAATTTTTAGTATTGGATTAATCGGGTTTTGTTTCAACCTATTTGCACAATCTGATAACACCAGTCAGTTGACACTTAATACCAAAGCACTTAACTTTATTGCTATGGGCGATTGGGGTAGGCAAGGTGCCAATAATCAAAAAGAAGTAGCGGTACAAATGGGTAAAACAGGGGATGCTATGGGTGCCCAGTTTTATATGATATTGGGTGATAACTTTTATGAAAGTGGTGTAACTAGTATAAATGACAAACTCTGGAAGGCTTCTTTTGAAGATGTTTATACTGCCCCGGCTTTGAAAAAAGATTGGTATGTTGTTTTAGGAAATCACGATTACAAAGGCAACCCACAAGCAGAAATAGACTATCACCAGGTAGATAATCGTTGGAATATGCCGTCAAGATATTATACCAAGCAAGTAGCTATCAACAACGACACTACCCAACAAGCATTATTTATCTTCCTAGATACTTCCCCTTTGATTGCAGAATATTACGGTAAAAATGAATACAGCAATGTAAAAGGAGTGGATACAGCCGCACAAATAAAGTGGCTACAAAATGTATTAAGTGACCCATCTCCAAACATTAAATGGAGGATTGTTTGTGGACATCACCCACTTTATACTGGTGGAAAAAGATTTAAAGCACCAGAAACAAAAGAACTTAACGAGTTACTAAAGCCAATATTCGATAAATACAATGTGGATATCTATGTATGTGGTCATGAACATAACCTTCAATATATTAAACCAGAAGGTAAAACCCATTATTTTATTTCAGGTGCAGGAAGTGAATTGACTGATACAAAAGTGTACCCTAAAATCGGGAAGTTTGGATTATCTGAGAATGGATTTATGGCTTTTTCTGTTACCCCATCAACCACTACTGTTCAGATAATCAGCTATAAAGGAGATGTTTTGTATAAAGACAAAATTGAAAAATAAAAGCTTTTTTTTACTTATAACTAAAAGGCCGCCCCAAGTTTGGAACAGCCTTTTCTTAAATATTTACATTGCTTTATTTCTTGTGTTCTGAATTATAATGCTTCTCTGCTTCTTTGGCTTTTTCAAAATCTAGTACGACCCCGTTTATACAAAAGCGCAGGCCTGTTGGAGGCGGACCATCATTAAACACATGGCCCAGGTGTGCTTTACACCTGCCACATTGCGTTTCGGTTCTACTCATTCCATACGTGTTGTCTGGAGTGTAGATGATGGCACTCTTACTGATGGGTTCATAAAAGCTAGGCCATCCACAACCACTTTCAAACTTTGCATCACTTTTAAACAAAGGGTTTCCACAAGCGGCACAATAGAAGGTTCCTTTCTCCTTAAAATCTTCAAACTTGCTGGTGTAAGGACGTTCGGTACCTTTTTCCCGGGCAATATGATATACTTCGGGACTCAAAATTTTCTTCCACTCTTCTTCTTTCAAGGTTACTTTACTACTATCAGTTTTTGAATAAGCAGGATTTGCTGGCTTAGAATTGTCCATATTATTTACTTTATTTTTATTTGTTTGAGAATAACAACTTTGTAAAAGCAAAGTTGCGGCTATTAAAATCAATGATACTTTCATGTTGTGATAATTTGTTTGTTTTTGCTCTAGACGCCTACATCCGCACATCCTTACAAATAAACGTAAGTATTCCTGTTTAAGTTTTGTTAAACCAATTTTGATAGCATTTCCTATATTCGCCGCTCAAAATTCGCGTCTCGCAAATGTTCAACATTATATTGTTTGGCCCTCCGGGCAGTGGCAAAGGCACCCAAAGTGAAAAACTGATTGCTAAATACAACCTCAAACATCTTTCTACCGGTGATTTATTAAGAAGTGAAATTGCTGCCTCTACCCCACTAGGATTGGAAGCCAAAAAACTGATGGATGCTGGTCAATTGGTGCCCGATGAAGTGGTAGTAGGAATGATTAGCAGTGCATTGGACGCAAACCCACAAGTAAATGGCTTTTTGTTTGATGGTTTCCCACGTACTACTGCCCAGGCTGAAGCATTGGATAAGTTGTTGAAGCTAAAAGGAACCGAAATTGGTATTGTGCTGGCATTGGAAGTGAGCGAAGAAGAGTTGGTGAAAAGATTGCTAAACAGAGGGCTCACCAGTGGACGAAGCGATGACACCAATGAAGCTGTTGTAAGAAACAGAATTGTAGAGTATAAAAATAAAACATCGATAGTTGCCGATTATTACAAACCCCTCAACAAGGTAAAAAGCATTAAGGGAGAAGGGACGTTGGAGGAAATATTCGAGCTATTGAGTAAAGAGATAGATAGCAAACTTGCTTAAACTAGCTACCAAAACAAACTGCAAATTAAGGAGCCCCCTACCGAAACATCAGGTTGGGGGTTTTTTATTTAATGCAATGAAAGCAGGCTAATTGCAGTTAAAAGCTTCTTGCCTACAAGGTTTTTAATCTATTAATCAAAATAAACAGTACTGTTTTTACTTTAAACAGATGTGTCAGAGAAATAAACAGATGTGTTTAAAGAATAAACAGATGAATAAATAAAATAAACAGATGTGTTTTAGAAATAAATAGATCTGTTTTTACTTTAAACACACCTATTTAAAGAATAAACAGATGTATCAGAAAAATAAACACATCTATTTAAAGAATAAATAGGCTTGTTTATTTCTAAAACACATCTGTTTATTTGGGGATTAGGGCAGTTTTACGATGGGAGAAGCGGCAAAAACCCGTCAGGTCTCAAAGACCTGACAGCTTTAAACCATCCGACATACTGAAAGAAAGTAGATTTTTTCTATCGTTACGAGCGACTACCCAGATTTGGCAACTTTTAAAAAGTTGCCAAATCTATTCAACGGGTTTAAAGCACAGGATATGCCGAAAGAAAGTAGATTTGTGGGTGAGTGAAGACAGCCGACAGCTGATTATTTATTGATACATCTAAAAATAGGAAAATGATTGAAAGAGAAAAAATATCATCATACTTAAACGAACTTCTTGATGTGATAACTCTTTGTATAAACAATACTGAACATAAAAAAGATGTACGTATTTATCAGAGGGATTATCTTTTTATTGAAAATTTTTTATCTGATATTTCAAATCCGGATATAGAAGTAGAGGATATTTTAAATCATATATTGGAAGATCAAACAGCTAAAATAATGACAGATTACTGGCGGGAAGGTAAATATGGGGAAATGGAATGTTTTGCTTTTTACAAACTTCGTGATAAAGTACGATTATTAATAGTTAATGAATAAGAAGGAAATTTATAAATCATACTCACCACCTTCTTTCTCCCCTCCCAAAAACTCCCCCTTCACCATCCACCCGTTTACAATACTTTTGCGGCTCTCATATAAATAATTATTTTAGTCATAATGGATAGTAGCGATAAATATGAAGCGGTGATTGGGTTGGAGATTCACGCACAACTACAAACGGAAAGTAAATTGTTTTGTGGCGACAGTGCCGCTTTTGGTGGTGCGCCAAACACGCATATCAGTGCCATCACCATGGGGCATCCGGGTACGCTGCCCAAAACCAACAAGAAGGCGGTGGAGTATGCCATCAAGATGGGACTTGCCTGCAACTGCGAGATTGTGAAGGACAATTACTTTGCCCGCAAAAACTATTTCTACCCCGATTTGCCGAAGGGTTACCAGACTTCGCAGCATACAACGCCCATCTGCAAAGGCGGTATTGTACCTATCACCACCAGCGAAGGGGCAAAAGATGTGGAGCTAAACAGGATTCACCTAGAGGAAGATGCAGGCAAAAGCATTCACGATTGGGATGTTGATTATACCTGTGTTGATTTGAATCGTGCCGGTGTGCCGCTGATAGAAATAGTGACTGAACCAGTGTTGCATAGCAGCGAAGAAGCCTATCAATACGTAACGGAAGTGCGGAAGCTGGTGCAATGGATTGGTGTGTGCGATGGTAATATGGAGGAAGGTAGTCTGCGTTGCGATGCCAATGTATCGATCAGATTAAAGGGCGAAAAGAGTTTGGGTACTAAGGTGGAAGTGAAGAACCTGAACAGCATACGCAATGTGAAGAAAGCAATAGATTATGAAATTGCACGGATGATTGCCATTGTAGAAGATGGTGGTAAGATAGTGCAACAAACACGCAGCTTTAATGCCGATAACGATACGACCTTCTCGATGCGCGACAAGGAAGAAGCAAATGACTATCGATACTTTGCTTGTCCGGATTTATCTCCTTTTCATTTAACGGATGAATTTATAAAAAGCATTGATGAGGCATTGCCGATGTTGCCGAAGCAATTAATTGCCAGTTATCAACAAGACTTTGGATTGAGTGCTTATGATGCGGCACAACTGTGTGATGAAAAGGAAACATCGGATTTCTTTAACGCCGTAGCCGAAGAAAATACCAACTATAAAGCCATTGTAAACTGGATAACAGGCCCGATAAAACAATACTTGAATGATTGTAACCTGAGCATTGGCGCATTGAAACTACCTGCCAAAACATTGGGGGCATTGATACAATTGATTGATGAAGGCAAAGTAAACTTCTCAGTATCGGCAACTAGGATATTCCCAGTTTTGTTGCAGGGCGATAAGCAACCGCTGCAAGTGGCAGAAGAATTGAATCTGTTGCAAGTGAGCGACACCAACGAACTGGAAGGATGGGTAGATGAGGCCATCAGCAAGATGCCCGACAAAGTAGCTGAATATAAAAAAGGCAAGAAGGGATTGATAGGCTTGTTTGTGGGTGAAGTAAAGAAACTAAGCAAAGGCAAGGCAGATCCTAAAGTGGTGACGGAGTTGTTGCAGCGAAAACTAGGATAATATTTACCACATAGACACAGAAGGCACATATTTTTTTTTAGCTTACATTAAGAAGAAATAGAAAGGAAAACCTCATAAGCTATTTTGATTTTTGCATGGTCTATGTGAACTAAAAGTGAAACGTCTTCTTCCTTACTTTTTCTATGTTCCTATGCGCCAATGTGGTAATTTTTAAAAATAGATTATGAGATATTTAGTAATAATAATTGCGATGATGGTCGCTAGTACTAGCTGTAAGAACAAAAGCAATTACTTTGAGATAAAGGGAAAGATTCTGCATGCAAAGGGGACTAAGCTTTCCTTGAAGCAATTGGTGATAGGTAACCAGAATCCTGTTTTGCTGGATACTGCATTAATCAAAAAGGATGGCAGCTTCGATTTAAAAACCTTTATGCCTTTCGACCAAGCTTTGTTTGTGCTAAGTATAGACAAAGGCCCCGATGTTTATCTGATAAATGATGTGCCCTCTATTAATTTGAATCTCGACATAGACCATTACAAACAGTATATCGTAGAAGGTTCTCCTTCCAGCAAAGAACTACATAGCTTTTTAGATGCGTATAGTACCAACTATCAAACAGTGGTAGAGAAAGTTACTGCGTATGATTCCATACAGAAAACGGAAGCATCGGATAGCATAGTACAGTTATATAAAGACGACAAAGATCGGGCGCTTAAGACGGTAAATGATTTGATTTCAGCTAATGTTCAAGCATCGCTCAATCCGGCATTGAAGTCCTATTTGCTGGCAAAAGCTTTTGCTACCATGGATAAAGAAAGCATCGCCAAACTGCTGACAGCTACCAAAGAACAATATAAAAACTATACCCCTTTCATTTTTTTGGATAAGATAATTACACAGCAGTTAAAAGAAATACCTGCACCTTATTCCTTATTAAACAAGCAAGCACCCTCTTTTTCTATGACGGATAATTATAACAGACCGTTTGTTTTAGATAGCTTGAAAGGGAAGTATGTGTTATTAGATTTCTGGGCTAGCTGGTGTAAGCCTTGCAGGGAAGAAAATCCGAATGTAGAAAAGGCGTATCGGTTGTATAGAAAAAGAGACTTTACCATTATCAGTGTTTCGCTAGATTCTAATGCGCACCAATGGAAGAAAGCTTTAGATGATGATAACCTGTACTGGCAAAACGTTGCTGACTTTAAAGAATGGAAAAGTCCTGTTGTTGACAAATATAAAATTACGGAATTGCCCTTTAATGTATTGCTAGATACAACAGGTAAAATAATAGCTGCCGACTTGAGAGGAAGAGATTTAACAATGAAACTGAATGAAGTGCTACCGAAGGTTACTAGTTACTAGTTACAAGTATCCTGCAACTTGCATCTTAGAACCATTACCTTTTAAAAATAAATAAAAGACATGTCTCTCACCTTCACACTCATACAAACTGATCTGGTTTGGGAAGATATAGATGCCAATCTTTCTTTATTGGAGGAGAAGATTAATGCAATTTCTGAGAAAACAGAAGTCATTGTACTGCCCGAAATGTTTAGTACGGGTTTCTCCATGAACCCTGAGAAGGTGGCAGAGACCATGGAAGGAAAGGCTTTGCAATGGATGAAGCGAGTTGCAATAGGCAAGAGAGTCATTCTGACTGGAAGCTTAGCCATCAAAGAAAAGGAGTACTACTATAACCGATTAATCTGGATGCTTCCCAATGGGCAGTATAGCTATTACGACAAACGACACCTCTTTGCTTTTGCAGGAGAAGATAATCACTACACGCCTGGCAGCAAACGTCTGATTGCACAAGTAAAGGGCTGGAAGATCAACCTACAAATTTGTTATGACCTTCGCTTTCCTGTGTGGGCAAGACAACAACCGACTGATGAACTAGAGGCTGAATATGATATACTGTTGTATGTAGCCAACTGGCCCGAAAGGAGAAGTCTGGCGTGGAAGACCTTACTCACCGCAAGGGCTATCGAGAACCAATGTGTTGTAATTGGGGTTAACAGAGTAGGCAATGATGGTAATAACATTTACCACAGTGGGGATAGTATGCTCATCAATCCATTGGGTGAAACTATCTATACCAAAGCCAATGAAGCGGATACTTATACTTTTACCCTGGAGAAAGAAAACTTGTTGTCAGTAAGAAAGCAATTGCCTTTTTTAAAAGATGCAGATGGCTTTATACTAAAGAGATTCACCACATAGTTACAATAGTCACACAGTTGCTGTGGTTGTCTTAAATGAGAGGGTATAGACAAAATAGTACGCTATGTGAACTTTAAGTAAAACGCAATACTATTCTTTTTCTTCTTCTATGCTCCTACTGTGTCTATGTGTTAAAGCCAATTAGAAGCTGAGCAGCTTCGTAATGCTTTCATGCAATCTACTCTTAGCTAAGAATTGTTTTTCTAATTCTGAATTAAAAGGAACAGGGGTTTCCAGACTTGCACAACGCAATACCGGTGCATCCAACATGGCAAAACAATGTTCACCAATCCATGCAGCTATCTCACCACCAATGCCACCCGTAAGGGTGTCTTCATGCAAGATTAAAACCCTACCAGTCTTTTCCACCGCATAACTAATGCTGGTATAGTCCAACGGAAGTAATGTTCTTAAATCGAGAATGTTCAGTGATGTTTCAGGATGTAACTTCTGGTACTCCAATGCCCAATGTACGCCTGCACCATACGTGATGATTGTAATGTCATCACCTTTATTTACCAGGTTGGCCTTGCCTATTTCTACTTCATAGTATTCATTGGGTACATTTCCCGAGATACTTCTGTACAGTGCTTTATGCTCGAAGAACAGTACTGGATTGGGGTCGTTTATTGCTGCAATCAGTAATCCTTTTGCATCGAAGGAGCTTGAGGGATAGACCACTTTCAATCCGGGTACATGTGTAAACCAAGCTTCATTACTCTGACTATGAAAAGGACCTGCACCCAAGCCTGCACCTGTTGGCATCCGTATAACAACTTCCGCCTTTTGTCCCCAACGGTAATGTATTTTAGCTAGGTTATTCACTATCTGGCTAAATCCTTCCGATACAAAATCTGCAAACTGCATTTCTACCACGCTCTTATATCCTTCCAAACTTAAACCCAATGCAGCACCTACAATAGCACTTTCGCAAAGAGGCGTATCTCGCACTCTTTCCTTTCCAAACTCAGCCTGCAAGCCTTCTGTTACTTTAAACACCCCACCATACGCCCCAATATCCTGACCCATCAATACCAGATTGGGATGTTTCTTTAGTGATTGCTGCAACCCTTGTTTTATCGCATCAATAAAACGGGTTTGGGTGGTTGGTTTACCCGCTAATTGCGTTTCGCTGGCAATGATTGGCCAATCTTCCTTACCCGAATGTTTCTCTGCATATACATCATTTACTTCTTCAGATACAGAGTAAACAAAGCCTTTAGGTTTATCTGCAATAGCCCATTCACTATCTATATAGTTCTTTATTTCTTTTCTGATTTGTGCAATCTGGCTCTCCGTCAATGCCTGTTCTTTTACTAAGAAGGCTTCTAAATTGGTAATAGGATCTTTCAATGCCCACGCTTCCAACAACTCTTTAGGGATATTTTTGTCGATACTCGACTCTTCATGCCCACCCATCCTAAAAGTCTTAAACTCCACCAAATAAGGCTTTCCGTCTCTAAGGCAAGCCTCTCTTACTCCTTTTATGGCATCATAAACCTGTATTACATTATTGCCATCCACATACGCGGATTCTACCCCATACCCCTTTGCTTTATCAATTAAGTCTTCGCAACGATATTGCTCTTTTATGGTGGTGCTAAGGGCATACCCATTGTTTTCTATCGCAAATATTACCGGCAATCCCCACACAGCAGCCACATTCAGGGCTTCGTGAAAGTCACCTTCACTCGTTCCGCCATCTCCAATAAATGTAAGGGAAGCTTTGTTTTGTTTTTTTAATTGATGCGCCAATGCAACGCCGTCTGCAACGGATAGGGTGGCACCAAGGTGAGAAATCATGCCACAGATATGATAGTCGGGGCTACCAAAATGAAAGCTGCGTTCGCGTCCTTTGCTGTAGCCATCTTTGCCGCCTTGCCATTGAATAAATAGTTTGTGGAGGGGAAGGTGGCGGGTGGTAAATACGCCTAGGTTTCTATGTTGAGGCATTATCCATTCATCGGGTTCCATGGCCAAAGTGGCACCTACGCTGATAGCTTCTTGCCCCAATCCGCTAAACCATTTGCTTACTTTACCTTGCTTGTAAAGCACCAACATCTTTTCTTCTATCAGTCTAGGGAGTAATAAATGCTTGTATATATCTATCAATTCCTGATCGTAGAAACCCAACCGATTTAAATACATAGCAACCAATTTTATAATTGCCACCAAATTAGGAGTATTTATCGAAGAAATGATAGTACCCACCATAAAAACGCCGAATTGTTTTACACAATTCGGCGTTTTACACATTTTTATGTTAATTACTTAGTCCCTTTTAGCAAAACGGCTCAATAATTTCAAGATTTCTATATATAACCAAACGATGGTTACCAACAATCCGAATGCGCCATACCACTCCATATATTGGGGAGCACCTTGTTCTGCACCACGTTCTATCATATCAAAATCCATCAACAGATTCAGGGCAGCAATGGCTACTACGAACAAACTGATACCAATACCCAACAGGCTGCTGTCGTACATAAACGGCATATTCACATGAAACATTCCAAGGACCATACTTAACATATAAAAAACACCAATACCTGCTGTTGCTGTAAAAAGAATACTTCTAAACTTGTCGGTAACCTTGATAATCCTGAAGTTATACAGTAAGAACATGGCAATGGCAACGCCGAATGTTAATCCCACAGCCTGCATTACCAATCCTGGATATGTTTTTTGGAACATCGCATTCATAACAGCAGAGATTCCTCCCAAAAAGAACCCTTCGAGGATACCATATAAAGGTGCAATGTATTGTGCCCAATGTGGTTTGAATATCATAGCGAAAGCACAAATCACTCCACCAAAAATACCCGTCATCATCAAAATGCCCATCAATACACGACTTGAATCCTGATATAAATGCCAGGTGTATGCTGCTCCGCCAATAACCATTAAAAGCAGGAAGCCAAACTTGTTCATGGTGCCTTTGATGGTCATGGTGCCTTGTATAGATGCCTCAGCATTGGCACTATTGTCAAATATTTTTTCTGTTAGCGTGGGGTTACCCGATTTAAATAATTCCATGATTGTTTACTTTTTTAGTCTGACAAATATAAATAGGCTCTTTTGAAACAATCGTTAAAATTTGTTGAGTGGTATAATCTGGTTAATCAAAAAGCTTGTAACGAAAGTTTGCCCGTTAATCATCGCTTTGATTAAGGCAACACGTTACATCCAATCAATCATAATGTCACTTACAAAATGAATGAAAGCCATCATCAACCGATGAATCCTCTCTGTTGCGCTCAACCTGTCTACTGTAACCAATTCGCTATCCCTGCCCAAGATTACAGGCATCTTCTCCTTATAGTAAGGCGCGTTTAGTCGTTATTTTCAATTAACATACCCCTTTCTTGTGCTGAAAATAGCAATTGCGGGAACACGGAGCGAATACTTTTTATCAGCTTAAAAACCTTATTTTTACTTTTAAATAGGAGACCATGATAATTAAACGATTCTTCCCTTGTATAGTCCTTGTTTTTATTGCCACTATTGGGCTTGCACAACCATCAGATACGACCTTCAACAAGCAATGGAAGGAAATTGATTCGTTAATTAATCAACAAAATTTGCCTCAGAGCGCTTTGCAAAAGCTAAATGTTATCTATCAGGAAGCTACGAAGAAAAAGCTGTCGTCACAACAGATAAAATGTCTGGTATATCGTATTAATCTCGAAGCAAGTACGGCTGAAAATGACCCAAGTAAAAGTATCGGCATACTAGACTCTGTACTACAAAAAACAACAGATATAGCCATTCATAGCCTGTTGGAAGGGTTGATTGCTTTTGAATATAAGACCTATTTTAACCAGAACAGGTGGCGTTACTATAACCGGAGCAATACCATTAACTTCAAAAAGGAAGACATCAACACCTGGACTTCCGACGATTTTAATGCGGCTATTTCTCAGCACTACCTCTTGTCGCTTCAAGCCCCTGCTATTTTGCAGCAAATGAGTCTGGCTCGGTTCGATGCCATCATCACAAAAGGAAATACGAGGGAATTACGACCCACTTTATATGATTTATTGGCACACGAGGCGTTAGATTATTTCAAATCGGGCGAGGCCTATGTTACCAAGCCCACTTATGCTTTTGTTTTGGATGATAGCAAGGCTTTATTGCCTGCTACCGATTTTACCAATGCGGTCTTTACGTCGGAAGATACAGCTTCCCATCAGTTGATAACCCTTCATATTTTTCAACAACTCGTTGCCTTTCACCAGTCCAAAAACAATAATCCAGCCTTGGTAGATGTTAATCTAGAAAGGATTGAATGGGTGAACCAAAATGGTGTTTTCGGTACCAAAAGTGTATTGTATCAGGCTGCCTTAGAAGCCATCACTACCCAATATCCCCATCAAAAGGAAACCCTGCAAGCGTGGTATCTACTAGCCAAGATAGAATCAGATAAGGCCGCTAGTTACAAGCCCTTTGAGGATACGACTAATAGATATGGCTATGTAAGGGCTATCACAATGATAGAAAAAGTATTGCCCGACACGAGTATAAAATGTGAAGGTGCTGCCAACTTGCGGACACTTCTGGCAACTATTAAACAGAAAAGCACTAGCATACAAATCGAACAGGTAAATGTAATTGGCAAGCCTTTCAGGGCATTGGTAAAGTATAAAAACACAGATACCTTGTATTGTAAACTAATAGATATTACCAATGACAACAATATTTGGAATTTGAATACCTACGATAACAGCCTGTGGAGCTATATAAAGGGTCTAAACCCTGTAAGAACCATCAACCAATGGTTGCCACCAACCAGCGATTATCAACAACACTCAACAGAGATTAAGATAGATGCCTTACCAGTTGGGGCTTATGCCTTGGTAACAAGCACTGGCAAAAACTTTAATCATTTCGCCCATGAAATGACGGTTACTTATTTCTATGTATCCAATATAAGTTACATAAAAGGGCATAATAACGACTACTATGTGCTGGATAGAGAAAGTGGCGCCCCAAAGGAAAAGGTAGAGGTGAAAGTATTGGAACGAAATGATGGCTCAAATGGAGACAGAACAAAGTACCATACACTAGCCACAAGGGTCTCCGATAGTAAGGGCTATTTTTCTTTAAACAATGTAAACTCAAAATACAAATACTATAACTATGAACTGTCTTTTAAATCGGCTACGGACGAACTTCATATAAGAACCTCCCAATACAACTACGAATATAACCAGCGGGATAGAAGACAAAAAACCCATACTGCTACCTTCTTTACCGACAAGGGCATTTATCGCCCAAGCCAGACCGTATATTTTAAAGCTATTATCTTCACCAAAGAAAAGTCTGATGAACAACACCTGTATCAATCAAAAGATAGTATTACCCTCTTTTTGAAGGATGTAAACCGTGTGGTATTGGATAGTTTAAAGTGTTTGGTTAATGATTATGGGTCTATTAATGGAAAGTTTGTATTGCCCCAAAACCTATTAACGGGTAACTGTAGCATCTCACTAGGCAAGGGCATCTATGGTACTGCATTTTTTAAAATAGAGGAGTATAAACGCCCTACTTATGCGGTATCGATAAATAAACCAAAGGGTAGTTACCGATTGAATAATACCATCACCGTTATCGGAACTGCCAAGGCTTTTGCTGGAAATACAATTGACAACGCAAAAGTTGTCTTTAACGTCATACGAAGGACAAGGTACCAGTATGATTATTATGGTTGGTGGAGTAGAAGCAGACCTTCTAACGAAATGGAGATTAGCCACGGCACTATTACGACCGATGCTGCCGGCAAGTTTACCATCTCCTTTGCTGCAATTCCTGATAAGGCTATTGCAAAAGAAACCAATCCCACTTTCGACTATTCTATTGAAGCGACCGTTACCGACGGTGGGGGTGAAACCCGGAGAGCAAATGCCAATGTAAGCGTAAGCTATCAGTCGTTGCAGTTGGAGGTAACGGTTCCTTCTATTTCTTTGAAGGAAGATTTTAAGGCTATAGAAATTAATACAACCAACTTATCGGGCGAAAACGAAGCTGCGACTGTTGGTGTAAACATCTATCCATTGAAGAGTCCGTTGAAGATTGTTCGCGAGCGATTATGGGAAAGAGCAGATGTTTTTGTGATGGATAGAAAAAGCTATGAGACCGCTTTCCCCGATGATGATTATAACGATGATAATAATGTTATAAATTGGCAGGTAGGCAATGCAGTACTTAAAGAACAAATAAATACTGCTACCGAAACCAATTTGTCGGTAAAGAATAAACTAAAGGCAGGGTATTATAAGATAGAAACCAAGGTGACGGACAAATACGGAGAGCCGCTGACCGTAGTAAAATATGTGCAGGTTTTTGATGGAAAAGAGTTGTCGTATCCGCAGAACAATTTTAATTATGCTATAAAAACAACAGTAGAACCCGGAGAGACTGCCAAGTATCTGGCGGGTACTTCTCACAAAGAAATAACGGTATTGCAACAAACCATCCGTCAAAAAATGTATGGCGAGTATGCCTATGATTCCCTAAAAATATTGACCCGTAAAAAAGGGCTACAAACCATTGCCTACACCGCTTCGGAGTCAGACAGAGGCGGGCTAAGTATTCAGGAAGTATTTGTACAAAACAATCGGGTTTATATCAATAACTATCCTGTTTATGTACCTTGGACAAACAAGGAATTGACGGTGAACTATGCTACTTATCGGAACAAAACAGAACCGGGCAGTAAAGAAAAATGGACGGTAACTATTAAGGATAAAAAGGGAGATAAGGTAGCAGCAGAATTATTAGCTACCATGTATGATGCTTCGTTGGATCAGTTTGAAGCACATTGGCTGAATAATCCTTATATCTGGCAAACGCATTATTATAGTCAAACTTGGACAAAGGGGCAAGGATTCGAAATGAGTACAGGCTCGGGCAATTATTTAAGCGCACCGTCTTATTCTTTTTCAAAAAGCTATGATAAGTTATTAGCCACAGATAATACTTGGGGTGGTAGACTATACAACAGCTCACCGTTGATACGCAGTATGTCTAGAAATAACATGGATGAGGTGGTAGTAATAGGGTATGGTGCGGTAAAAAAGAAAGATTTAACAGGGTCGGTAAGTATTATGAAACAAGAGTTAATGTCGGCATCGCCAAACAATTCAATTGACCAAGCTTTGGCTGGAAAAGTTGCAGGTGTTTATGTTTCAAGTCCAGGTTCAGGTAGTAATATTAAAATTAGGGGAAGCGCTACTTCGTCTAATTCTAAACCGTTATACATAGTTGATGGAATCGAAATGGCAGATATTGGAAGCATTAATAAAGATGATATTGAATCTTTCGATGTACTTAAAGATGTTACTGAACTTGTAAAGTATGGGGCAAAGGGAGCTAACGGCGTAATCATCATTACTACAAAGAAGGGAAATCAAAATAATAAACCCATCCCTACCCGCACCAACTTCAATGAAACAGCGTTCTTCTTTCCAGAGTTGCACGCAGATACAGGCGGTAACTACACGGTTAGCTTTACCATGCCCGATGCGTTAACCCAATGGAAATGGCTAAGTTTTGCCCATACCAAAGACTTACAATTTGGCTCACAAAAAGCATTGATCACTAGTCAGAAGACCCTGATGGTACAAAGTAATGCCCCACGGTTTATGCGGGAGGGGGATCAACTCGATTTCAGCACCAAGATTAGTAACCTGAGTACGACCCTATTAACAGGCAAAGTGTGTCTCGAATTGGTAGATGCGCTTACCGATAAGCCCTTAGATGGCTTGTTTCACAATGTAAACCCTTCACAATCCTTTACAGTAAATGCAGGGCAAAGTACTTCCTTCAAGTTCCCACTAAACATCCCGTACAACTACAACAAACCGCTTTTGTGGAAGGTAGTGGCAAGGGCAGGTGACTATAGCGATGGGGAGGAAAAGATAATTCCTGTAGTTACCAACAGGCAATTGGTTACCGAGAGTATGCCTATCCTAGTAAAAGGAGATACGACGGTACACTTTGTCTTCGATAAGTTGTTGTCGGGCAATAAGGGGAGTCAGACTTTAAGTAACGAATCGGTAACGGTAGAGTGTACGCCTAATCCTGTTTGGTATGCCGTACAAGGGTTGCCTTACTTGATGGAGTATCCTTATGAATGTGCCGAACAAACATTCAATCGGTTTTATGCCAATGCTTTGGCGGCATTTATTGTGGCTAAACATCCACGGATAAAGGCAGTATTTGCTGAATGGATGAAAGATTCATCCTCACTGAAAAGTAACCTGTATAAGAACCAGGAACTAAAACAGATATTGCTAGAAGAAACGCCGTGGGTGTTTGATGCTCAAAACGAAACCAAGCAACAACACAATATTGCCCTGTTGTTTGATATGGTAAGGATGGCAAACAGTACCGAATCGGCCCTTGATAAACTAAAGGGAATGCAATTGGATAATGGTGGCTTTGCGTGGTTTAAAGGGGGGTATGAGGACCGTTATATTACCAATTACATCTTGACAGGTATTGGCAAATTGAAAAAAGCAGGGGCGTTAACGCCTGAATTGAATGATAAACTACAAGCAATCATCAGTAAGGCATTGGGTTTTATGGATGCTAAAATAGGAGAGGATTATCAGTGGCTAATTGCCCATCACATCGAAATGGAGCAAATGCATATTGGGTCTACAGAGATACAATACCTTTTCATGCGCAGCTTTTGGACTGATAATCTGCTAAGCGATAAAGTGGCTTATAACTACTATTACAATCAAGGCAAAAAATATTGGGTGAAACAGAGTCTCTACAATCAGGCTTTGTTAGGTATTGCCTTCGGCCGAAATGGGGAAGCAGATTTTAGCCTGAAAAACATCTTTCCTTCCATCAGTGAAAATGCCATCCATAATAAGTTGGGAATGTATTGGAAAGAAACTTCTACTTGTTTCTGGTATCAGAACCCTGTGGAATATGAAAGTGCCATGATTGCCTTTTATAATGAGATGCTTGGATATAAGAGTGATGCAAAAATAAGTCAGGATATCAGCGATATGAAAACATGGCTCATATTGAATAAGCAAACCAACAACTGGAAAACAACCGTTGCCACTGCCGATGCGTGTTATGCGTTGCTGATGGGAGAAGATGATTTACTAGATAAGAATAAGACGATGAATATCAGTTTGGGAAGCCTGCAATTGAGTTCTGCCACAGAGAAAAGTGCTGCTGGCACGGATTATATTAAAGAACGCATTGGTGGTGAAAACATAAATACATCAATGGGAGACATCACAGTAACCACCAAAACGTATGGTTTAAATAATCAGCCTGTTGCCAAACCTGATAGGGGCATCAGTTATGGGGCAGTCTATTGGCAGTATTTTGAAGACATGGATAAGATTACGCCTGCTGCCACACCTCTATCCATAAAGAAGCAATTGTTTATAGAAAAGAATACCAATAAGGGCAAGGTTATAACGCCTGTTAATAATAATGATGTATTGAAAGTAGGCGATAAAGTAGTCATACGATTAGAGTTGCGCAGCGATAGGGACATGGAATACCTCCACTTGAAAGATATGCGTGCCGCAACAATGGAACCAGAAAATGTATTGAGTAGTTATAAATGGCAGGATGGATTGGGTTACTATGAAGCCACTAAAGATGCAAGTACCAACTTCTTCATCAGCTACTTACAAAAGGGAACGTATGTTTTTGAGTATCCTGTTTACATAACCCATACTGGCAATTTCAGTACAGGCACCGCTAATATACAATGTATGTATGCACCCGAATTCACTAGCCACAGCGAAGGGATGAAGGTGAGTGTGCTGCCATAGTTGGATATACAAAAAAGACTTTATCCAGTGTTTGGGTTGAACATTAGTATATTGATCTTCACCTTTTTACTATCAATTTAATGGTGTTCAAATTAAAAAATGTTAAATCCGGCTATTCCCTAATCGAGAAAATAATGCTTGTTATTCAAATGCCGTTATTTTTACCCCGTGAGAAAATTTAAGAAACCTGTTGTTTTAGAGAATGTATTAGTAGAAAATTATGCTGCTGAAGGCAAGAGCCTCGCACGTGTAGAGGGCAAAGTGATATTTATAGAAGGAACCGTGCCTGGCGATATCGTAGATATTCAACTAACAAAAAGCAAAAAGGACTGGGCTGAAGCCTATCCTTTGGCGTTTAAAGAATACGCTGCAAACAGGGTAACGCCTTTCTGCAAACACTTTGGGGTATGCGGTGGCTGCCAATGGCAAATGCTTCCTTACAAAGAACAACTCATTTACAAACAACAACAGGTAGCCGATAACTTGGGCAGAATAGGCAAGGTGGCCTTGCCCGAAATGTTGCCAATAGTGGGGGCAGACGCTACAACGGGCTACCGCAACAAATTGGAATATACATTTGCTACCAGAAGATATATACCAAAGGAGGAGTTTCAGCAATTGCGTGCCGAGGATAAGATCACCGAAGCTATAGAAGGAACGATAGGCGCAGCGGGTTTTCATGCAAAGGGTCAGTTCGATAAAGTGGTAGAGATAGATGTTTGTCACCTGCAAGAAGAACCTACCAACCTGATGCGTAAGGCCATTGTAACCTATGCCAAAGAAAATGGGTTACGCTTTTGGGACATCAGAAACCACGAGGGTATGCTGCGCAATATGATGGTGCGTATTGCAACTACTGGAGAGATAATGGTGAACATTGTTTTGGGATTGGAAGATAAGAAACTGCAAAAAGGGTTGTTCGATTTTCTGTTGAAACAGTTTCCTGCTATCACCACGTTGTTGTATATCATCAACCGAAAGTTTAATGATAGCATCTACGATCTCGAGCCTGTTGCCTATTATGGCAATGGTTACATTACAGAGAAGCTGGAGGATTTTCAGTTTAAGATTAGTCCGAAGTCTTTCTTTCAAACCAATACTAGGCAAGGCGAGAAGTTATATGAAATAACCAGAGACTTTGCTGAACTGGATGGCACACAAACTGTTTATGATTTATATTGTGGCACTGGTAGCATCGGGATATTTTGTAGCAAAGGGGCAAAAAAGATTGTAGGCGTAGAATTGATTGAGGATGCCATTAAAGATGCGAAGGAAAATGCAGCGTTAAACGGTATAGACCACTCTTTTTTTACAGCTGGCGATGTAATTGCCATTTGTGATGATGCTTTCTTTGAAACCCATGGCAAGCCAGATGTTATCATCACCGACCCTCCCCGTGCCGGAATGCACGAAAAACTGGTGAAGAAACTGTTGGATATTGCAGCCCCATTGGTAGTGTATGTAAGTTGTAACCCTGCCACGCAGGCAAGAGACTTAGCGTTGCTAGACGATAAATATGTGGTTACCAAGATACAGCCGGTGGATATGTTCCCACACACGCATCATATAGAAAACGTGGTTCAGTTGAAGTTGAGGGGGAAGGGAGAAAGATAGGCAAGGAGGAGATAGGCAGATAGAGGACGAGAAAATTAGATATTTTTTAGAATAGATATTATGAATGAATTTAGACCGGGTAGATTTGAGGTTTTACCTCCAATAATTAAAAACTTACTCATTATAAATGTGTTGGTTTTTATTGCACAAAATACGGTTGCCAAACAGTTTAGTCTTCCGATGGATAATTTGTTTGCCTTGCATACATGGAAGAGTACGCTTTTTCAACCGTGGCAATTGATTACGCACATGTTCCTGCATGGAAGTATCGGACACATCTTTGGAAATATGTTTGCTTTATGGATGTTTGGTGCGGTGCTAGAAAATCTATGGGGACCAAAACGATTTATTACCTTTTACATCATCTGCGGGTTGGGTGCGGCTTTGTTACACCTGCTTTTCTTAAATTATGAAGTTAGCCAGTTAACAAATCAGTATGCCGATTTAGTTGCCATGCACCTAGGCAACAAATCAGGGGCTACCGAGGCGATGATGAACTATGCCAAACAACACCATATACCTTTAAATCCAGAGTTTGTAACCTATATCATTGATAATCCCAACGACCATGAAGCAGCAGGAAGATTGTTAGAAGGGCTTGCTGATAGTTACAAAGAGACACTAAATACACCCACCATTGGTGCAAGCGGTGCCATATTTGGCGTACTAGCTGCATTTGTTTATTTATTTCCCAATACCTATTTATATCTGTATTTCTTTTTTCCCATCAAGGCAAAATGGGCGGGATTAGCCTACTTTGGGTATGAACTGTTCTTTGCTGTCAAAAACTCTGCTGGTGACAATGTAGCAAGATGGGCGCATGTAGGCGGTGCTATTGTTGGTTTATTAATAGTAATGACATGGAACAAAACAAACAAAAAGACGTTCTATTAATTAGCACTGGAACCGATTTTAATTAATCAGTAACAGAACAGCTTTTATCTTTACACAAATTATTTTACAGTGAGTACCCGAGATTATAGCAATAAAAGAATACCCTTATTAGGAGCTGAAAACAATGCGCTAACCTGGTTGATCATTATCAATGGCACTGTGTTTATCCTGTTGAACTTTATTCATGTGATCTATTACTTCTCAGAAATATCTGCGGATTTCTTTCAACGTCAGATACTCGATTGGTTTTGTTTATCCCCTTCTTTAGAAAAACTAAGTACTAGGCCTTGGGTTTTACTTACCTATATGTTTAGTCATCTTGGGGTATGGCAACTGATAAGTAGCTTGTTGTGGCTTTGGAGCTTTGGTTATATCCTACAAGATTTAACGGGTAATCGCAAATTAATTCCCATCTATTTGTATGGTGGCTTTGTTGGAGCAGTATTCTTTTTATTAACTAATAATATTTTCCCTGTTCTGTATCAACAATTAGAGGTATTGCCTCCTATGATGGGAGCAGGTGCGGCATTGATGGCGGTTGCTGTGGCTACCACAACCCTTGCCCCAGACTACCGCATATTTCCTATGATTAATGGAGGTATTCCTCTTTGGGTTTTGACACTCATTTTTGCTGCCATAGACTATGCAACAATCGCTAGTTCTAGTGCAGGAATGGCTGTAGCACACCTTGCCGGTGGAGCAATGGGCTTTATATTTATTAAACAACTGGGCAAAGGCAATGATCTTGGACAATGGATGATTGATTTATTGGAGTGGTGTGATAACCTTTTTAATCCTGAGAAGAAGAACTTTAATAAACCACAAAAAGATAAGCTATATTATACCAGTAAAGAAGCCCCTTACAAAAAAGTACCGAATATAACACAACAAAAGCTTGATGATATACTTGATAAGATAAACCAGGAAGGGTATCACATGCTTACAGACGAAGAGAAATCTTTTTTAAAAAAAGCAAGTAAAGAAGAATTGTAACCATCGATGTCTACCTCACACCCTTTTATTAAATACCCCTCAATTGCAATATTTTCTGTTGTAACATTGCTCTATTTTCTTGGAAGCCTGACGCCTTACATCAACTCGCTACATTTTAAGGGATTCACATATCTGGCGTTATTTTTCCCTTTCCTCTTTATCGCCATGATAACCATTCTATTAGTTAGTTTACTTCTTTTTAGGAAGTATAGCCTCCTTCTTTTTTTCGTTTTATTGATTGGGTACAAGAATATCTTCTCAACAATAGGCTTTCATTACCCTAAAGAATTTGTGCAACAGAAAGAACCCAATACCTTCCGACTGTTGTCTTGGAATGTAGACAATTTTGTAAATTGTGAAAAAAGATATGATAGCCCAAAAGCGTTTAGAAGAAATATAGTTGCCTTTATTAAATCTTCTAATGCAGATATTTTGTGCCTTCAAGACTTTATGAATATCGATGAATCAAAAAGTCTAATTTCCAACTTAATGTGCTTAAAAGACACCCTAAATTATCCTTATTATTACTTTCCTGTAGATAATCAAATGGATAAACCAAATTACAATTATGGCACAATCATTCTTTCTAGATACCCGATAACAGACTCAGGCAGATTTGCTTATCAAAGGAAACACTGCCCAGAACATTTAATATTTGCAACCATAAAAATAAATAGAAGGCTGGTTCGATTCTATAATACACACTTAGCGTCTATGTATTTGCATAAATTTGGCAAACAAAATTATGGAAATGAGTCTTTCTTACAAGATGACACAGCTATTATATATAGGGGTCATCGCTATCAGAAGTTGGTTTACTTTGATTCAGTACATATTGCTCAGGCAAAACTTGTGAAAGAGACATTAAATAAATGCACAATACCCTACTTTTTTTGTGCAGACCTCAATTCTGTTCCTTCTAGTTTTGTCTATCAGCACATTAGTCAGGGATTAAATGATGCGTTTGTTCAACAGGGTTTTGGTTGGGGTGGTACATACCACGAATTGTCACCCACGCTTCGAATTGATGTGGTCTTGATGAGTAAAGACTTGAAGGCTACTCAATATTACTCCCCAAAACTACAAAAAGCTTCCGACCATTACCCAATCATCACTGATGTAGCATTACACTAAACAAAACTGCTATCTTTATTGCGTGGCCAACAAAAGCATTTCACATAACATTATCAAATTTATTATACAGATACTTACTATTTGTATATGCTTTGGTTTTGGGGCAATGTGCTTGGTTCCATATCTTAGTCCCGAAAAGTTTTGGTGGGTAGGATTTGCAGGTTTGGCCTCACCTTATATTATTATTCTACTCCTGTTTTCTATTCTATTCTGGCTTATAGCAAAACCAATGTGGGCAATTATACTACTATTTGTATTATTACTTGGTTATAGGCAAGTAGCCGTTGTTTTTGCATTTCATTACAAGACTTCATTCTCAGAAAAAAAAGATAGTAGCACTATTCGCATTATCGATTGGAACCTACGAGGTTTTAATGGGATTGATCAAAACAGAAATACTAAAAAAATGGTTCGGACTGAATTAGTCCAAAGTATTCTGAAACTCAATCCAGACATCATCTGCCTGCAAGAATTCAATCACTCATACAACACTACTTCACATCCACACAATCAAGCCAATAACATTGAATTGTTTACGCCTACACACCCCTTTTATTACTTTTCAAAAGACTACAGAACTACAAATGGTTATGCAGCAGGTAGTATAATTTTTTCTAGATACCCCATCATTGATAGCGGTAGAATTAGGTTTCCAAAGGGAGAAAGTGCCTTGTATATAGATGTAAGAAAAAACACTGATACCATTCGTATATACACTACACACCTTCAATCTTTTAAATTTAAAAAGAATGACTACGAGAATATAGATAAAGTCGAAAACAATGATAGTGCTGCATTAACGGCATCGAAGAATGTATTCGAAAAAATGATACCTAGCTTTAAAAAGAGGGCAATACAAGCGAATGTTTTAAAGGACTGGCTTAGTAAAAGCACTCATCCAAGTATATTAACCGGTGATTTTAATGATGTGCCCAACAGTTATACCTATTTCGCCATCAGAGGAAACAGACAAGATGCATTTCTACAGAAATCTTTTGGTATTGGCCGCACATTCGTCTCACTTGCTCCTACGCTTAGAATTGATTATATCTTACCAGACAAATCTTTTATCGTAAAGCAATTTGAACTAGAAGATGAAGGATTGAGCGATCACTTTATGTTAGTGGCAGACGTGAAGAAGTTGTAAGATAGTAATTATTAGATATTAGTTAAATACCCTGAACTAATATCTACTATCTAATAACTACTAACTTGCCTACATTACTCCTGTAAATTGTTTCAAAAAGCGAACATCATTCTGGCTATATAAGCGTAGGTCGTTTACCTGATACTTTAGTTGACAGATTCTTTCTACCCCCAACCCAAAAGCAAAGCCTGTATATTTATTACTATCAATGCTAAAGTTCTCCAACACATTAGGATGTACCATTCCGCTTCCCAAAATTTCAACCCAGCCGGTATGCTTGCATACATTACAACCTTTACTGTCACAAATCAAACAACTGATATCCATCTCGGCACTTGGCTCGGTAAAAGGAAAGTACGAAGGGCGAAATCTTACACGCACGTCTTTGCCAAACATCTCTTGAACGAAAAAGTAAAGTGTTTGTTTCAAATCAGCGAAGCTCACATTCTCATCAATGTACAAACCTTCTATCTGATGAAAAAAACAATGCGCCCTTGCACTGATGGTTTCATTGCGATAAACCCTCCCCGGGCAAATTACGCGAATCGGAGGCTTCTGTGATTCCATTACTCTAGCTTGTGTGCTACTAGTATGTGTACGCAATAGCCACGCTGGGTTTTGACTGATGTAAAAGGTATCTTGCATATCTCTGGCAGGGTGATCTTCAGGCAGATTCATCGCACCAAAGTTGTGCCAGTCATCCTCTATCTCTGGACCTTCTGCAATTGCGAAACCTAATGTTTTAAAAATGGAAACAATTTGGTTTCTTACCACAGTAAGTGGGTGGCGCGTTCCAACAGGAACAAAACTGCCAGGCAAGCTCCAATCAAAGTTATTGTCTTTAGCGTTATCAGTACCACCGCCTGCAGCTTGTTGTATCAATTCAAATTTAGCTTCAACAAATTGTTTAAACTCATTTAGCACTTGCCCAAAGGCTCTTTTATGTTCGTTGGGAACGTTTTTCATTTCGCCCATCACTGTCTTCAACAACCCTTTACTACCAAGGTATTGAATACGAAACGATTCTACTGCTTCAAGTGTGCTTGCTTCTACAGCCGCTATTTCTTGTTTATAATTTTCTATCTGTTGCAACAATGCTTCCATCTGGCGAAGATAAATGATTAGCGCAATAATTTTAGTAGGGCTCAAAATTGGATGGATTCAATGTTTGCTTGGCTGCTGCCAATACCTAGACTACCTCAATTTAATGCTACATTCCAAATGAAAAAACAAGCAATTGCTGCTTCAATCGTTTTCGTAGAAAAATAATTGAATAGGCAGCATTTGTTGGGCAAATACAATCTCAGCAAAAAACTTAGGTATTTGGTGTTACAAAGTTGTATTCATTTAGCACACATTCCGAAAGGTTTCGGAACAAGTAATAATTAACTCAGGGGCTATATTTGGCTTTTACATTTTTTATCATAACACAGTTTAACCACAAAAAAAACAACAATGACAACAATGATTACAAAAAAAGCTATCAAACAGATAGCAAAAGTTATCCTTGCTGTAATGGCAATGTGGCTGATGCCTAAAGTGGGGTCGGCACAAACTACTTTTTATTATTTTGATGGTAAAGGTGCACCCGATGCGCTTACTAGCTGGGGCACCAACCCTGATGGTACAGGTACCAACCCAGCAAATTTTACAACTGCAGGTTGTGTGTTTTATTTCTCTGGTAACAATGGTTCAAAAATTGTTACCTTACCTAGCAAATTTGCTGTCACAGGAGCTAAAAAAGGAGCATTGGCTGCTAGTAAAGTGGTGGACACGCTTGGTGTAAATGTAATTGTACCAGTAGGCGGTTTAGCCAAAGCAACTACTTTTGGATTAAGTGATAGTTCTTGGTTGACATTGCAAGACACAATGAATGTAAAGTTGACTACTATGAAACCAACTAGTGGAGTGATTTATGATGGGAATGCTACTATGAATATCCTTGCAGGTACTTACGGTAGTATTCTTAGCACAAATGATTCTGGTGCAACCCGTATTATTTCAAACAAAAGAGTAATTACTGTTTATGGAATGTTTCAGCCTGGTATTTCTTCTTATCTAGATAGCGGCACAATTACATATAGAGGAACTGCAACCGCAGGTTCTGTCCAACATCTTACGCCATTTACTTACAACAACTTAACAATCACCAATACAAATGGTGTTTATCTAGATTCGGGTGTGGTAACAGTTAATGGGAAATTGACCATAAGTAAAGGAGATTCCTTGATTGTGGATACTTCTGGTACAATTGTATTTTCTCCTACTGCAACTGCCCCAACACTTACAGGTGTTTTTCACGTTTTTGGAACCATACAGATACTCGGTAACCTTGCAAAAATACCCGGAACCGCAAACACAATGTACGATACTACAGCCATGATTATTGTTGGAGATGGTAGTTCTAGTGTAACTTCTTTGCCAAAGCTTACACTTAATGCTACTCCAAATGACATTACTATCAATGCCCCAGCCGTTACGTCACACAGTGCAGGTTTGTTGATTGATACTGTTGGAGCATTTAGCATTGGAAACGATTTAATAATACTAGCCGGCAATGTAAACGGAAGTTACGGTTCAGGCAATAGTAGTCTTACCATTGGTGGTGATTTAGATGTATTAGGTGGTTCCTACACCGTTTGTGATTCAACGAACTCTAATGATACTTTATATACTCAAGGCGTTTTAAATGTAAAAAACAATGGCGCTTTCTTCCTCTCAAATAATCCTACACTTATTGGTTCAGGTTCTTTATATGCGTCTACTGACATCATTGACTCTGCTGGCGTAAATTCATTTGGTACGGCTACAGGATCAAAAGTTGGTGGTAGTATTTATTTTATAGCAACGGATACTGCGGGTCAGGTTTTTCAGGTACCCGATTTAAATAACAATGTCGCAGGTCCAACAACTTTGCACGCTGCAGGTGGAAACGAGGTAGAAATATTCTCTAACATCACCTTAAATTCTCCGTTGTATTGCGATACGGGTTCTTATACGGTAGATGCAGGCTATCATTTAACCTTAAACAAAGGATTTGGAAATTATTGGAAACACAGCTTTGTTATTACCGATGCACTTGTTGGTAGCGACGGACAAGGATTACTTACCGTAAATAATATTCCTAAAAATGCGTGGTACACTATTCCATTAGGATATGACAGCGCTAGCGCTTATTCACCCATGGCGGTTAAATCTGCAGATGATAACTTATCTGTTACAGTTACCAATTATGAGATGCTGAGTTCAAACGGAAATGTTACGGGTAACTTTGTTTTTGATACAGCAGAAATATTAAACGTAGTACAGAGTACCTGGAATTTCACGAGAAATGATTCTGGCACTAGCCCTATCTTCTTCAAGATTGGTTGGTATGATTCAGTTGCCAATGGTGGCTTTAATGCTGATATGAATAATAACGACTTTACTGTTTATGCAAACATTAATGGTGCAGGATACTTTTCCGAATATCCCGCTTTAAGTGTTGACCGTAAAGCTGATTCTGTTGTGATTGAATTGCCTGGTACATTCAAAACTGGTTACTTCATGATTGGTAAGAAAGGAATTGCGCTTCTTCCACTTCATTTTACAAGTGTTCAGGCTAGCCTAAATAACCAAGTTGCAAACATTAGCTGGCAAACTACAAGTGAACAAAATATGAAGAACTATACAGTAGAAAGGTCTTTAGATGGTGCTACATTTACTTCTGTAGGTACTTTAGCTGCAAAAAACAAGAATACCAATAGTTACGCTTTCACTGACGCTTCTTGCTCAGAAGGGGTTAACTATTATCGCATCAAAGCATTAGATAATACAGGAAAGGCCTCCTATAGTAGTGTTGTTAAGGTTGCTAATTTGATGAGTGCGGCTAAATCAATCAGCATTTATCCTAACCCTGTTATCAATAAAACCATCAATGTTGTATTAAACAATCAAGCTGCAGGTATCTATTCTGTAAAAGTAATTACAGCAGGTGGGCAGATATTGGCTAGCAAACAAATCAATCATTTGGGTGGTAACAGTGTTAATTCAATTGACTTAACTGCTGCAACTGCAAAAGGACTTTGCTTTGTAAGTATTACCTCAAAAGATGGTCAGACAACAAAGACAGTTATAATAAGGTAAGATTTAATATCATAAACTATAGAACAAAGCGGATGTGCCAGTTGGTGCATCCGCTTTTGTTTTTATTATCCCTATTTTTGACGCAACCCGATATTGTACTAATTTTTCGTGAACCTACTATCTCAAAACCTGTTAGTTAAATAATATGAGCAACAAAACAAAATATAATGTAGCAACAAATATTGACTTGGGAAATGAAGGCTTTAAGATAATCCCGTTGTCGGAAGGCTCTTTTACAATCGATAAAACCAAGATTTTTGTTCCCTTCAATCATGCAGAGGATGATTTGTACCAACGCCCAATTGGTAGTTTATTGGTAGAGGTACAACCCTTTTGTATTGTTACTGAAAAGGATATTATTTTGATTGATGCCGGACTAGGTTTTAGTAGTAACAAGCAATTACAGATACATGCCAATCTGTTAAGCAATGGCATCAACCCTCAATGTGTAACAAAAGTATTAATGAGCCACTTGCATAAAGACCATGCGGGTGGGATAAGCAAAAGAGACAATTTTGGCAACTATCATTTGGCGTTCTCCAATGCTATTTATTACGTGCAGAAAAAAGAGTTTGCCTTTGCCATGGAAACTGGGTTTCCTTCTTTTATGAGCGAAGAAATAGGTGTTCTGGAAAACAACCCTCAAGTGCAATGGCTGGATGGTGATGGTATAATTGATGGCTTTATTAAGCATGAAATTACGGGGGGGCATAGCCCTTTTCATCAAGTATTTTGGTTAACAATCGGTGGACGTACTTTATTCTTTGGCGCAGATGATGCTCCTCAATTGCAACAAATGAAAAGTAAGTTTGTAGCTAAATATGATTTTGATGGAAAGAAATGTATGGAGCTTCGTCAGAAATGGTGGCAAGAAGGACAAGTAGAGAATTGGACATTTCTTTTTTACCATGATATCAAAACACCTGTTTATTCATTTTGACGGATAAAAAAAGGTTGATTGCATTGGTACAATCAACCTTTTTTATAAATTTATATTTATTCTAAACTGCGAAACTATCTCCACATCCACAACTTCTACTTGCATTGGGGTTGTTGAAATGAAAACCTTTACCATTCAATCCATCACTAAAATCAAGTTCTGTATTTACAAGGTACAAAAAGCTCTTTAAGTCTGTTACTACTTTCACGCCGTTGTCTTCAAAAACCTGATCCATTGGTTTTGATTCGTTATCAAAGTCTAGTTTATAACTCAATCCACTACAACCTCCACCTACTACACCCACACGCAAAAAGTAACTTGGGTCATCTGCAACACCAGCATCTTCCATCAGTTTTACAACCTTGGCTTTTGCTTTATCGCTTACATAAATTGCATTATCTGTTGCTACCATCAATTATCTATTTTAAAGTTTGAATTTTATGTTTTAAGTTCATTTAAAATTCAAAACACAAAATTCAAAATAATTCTAGTGTACTCCTTTTTCTTCAAATACCAATTCTTCCAAACCATTCTTCACACGGTAGTCGTTAATAGCTGCTTTAATAGCGTCTTCTGCTAATACAGAACAGTGAATCTTTACTGGAGGAAGATTTAATTCTTCAACCAAATCCATGTTGTCTATGGTCATTGCTTGGTCCACAGTCTTACCCTTTAGCCATTCTGTTGCCAACGAAGAAGAAGCGATTGCTGAACCACAACCAAAGGTCTTAAACTTAGCATCAGTGATAACGCCTGTTGCATCATCTACCTGAATTTGAAGGCGCATTACGTCTCCACACTCCGGGGCACCTACTAATCCTGTACCTACACTTTTACTTCCTTTATCGAGTGTACCCACATTCTTTGGGTTACTATAATGATCGATTACTTTTTCTGAATATGCCATGACTAATTATTATTTATAAATGATGAATTTTGAATTTTAAATTACTTGTTTCAAGAACATGTTTTTTGCTTACTTAAAACCTACAACTTACTACGTATAACTCTAGTGGTGCGCCCACTCAATACTGTTTAAATCAATTCCCTCCTTGTACATTTCCCAAAGCGGACTCATATCTCTCAACTTAAGTACCGTGCTACTTATTTGCTCTATGGTATAATCAATTTGTTCTTCTGTTGTAAAACGTCCTAAACCAAAACGCAAAGAACTATGTGCTAGGTCATCACCCAAACCCAATGCCTTTAAAACGTAACTAGGTTCTAAAGAGGCAGATGTACAAGCAGAGCCCGAACTTAATGCTATATTCTTATTAAAGCCCATCAATAACCCTTCTCCTTCTACATGTTTAAAAGAAATATTGGCTACATGTGGTAAACGATGGTCGCGATTGCCATTTACATAAGATTCTTCTATTTGCAACAAGGCATTTTCTAGCTTATCTCTTAGTTTACTTAATCTTGCAGCATCCTCCGCCATTTCTAGGCGAGCTAGTTCACAAGCTTTACCAAATCCTACAATACCCGGAACATTCAAAGTGCCACTACGCATGCCTCTTTCGTGACCACCGCCATCCATTTGGGCAGTTACTTTTACACGAGGGTTTTTGCGGCGTACATACAAAGCACCGATACCCTTAGGACCATACATTTTATGCGCTGTAAAGGCCATAATGTCTATACCATCCTTGTTTACATCTACCGGAATCTTACCTACTGCTTGTACAGCATCTGAGAAAAGCAAAACACCATGCTTTTTCGCAATCGTGCTTATTTCTTTCATGGGTTGTACAACGCCTATTTCATTGTTGGCGTACATGATAGCAATTAAAATGGTGGTTGGTCTGATGGCAGCCTCCAACTCAGCTAAATCTATCAATCCATCATCTTTTACTTGAAGATAGGTTACTTCGCCACCCGCCTTTTCTACGTGTTTACAGGTATCTAATACTGCTTTATGTTCTGTGGTAGCGGTGATGATATGGTTTCCTTTGCTCGCATACATTTCATACACGCCTTTTATAGCCAGGTTATCTCCTTCGGTTGCACCACTTGTAAAAATTATCTCTTTTGGATCCGCGCCAATCAATTGAGCCACTTGTTCTCTCGCATAATCTACGGCTTCTTCTGCTTCCCAACCAAAAGGATGGTTACGGCTTGCAGCATTTCCAAAGTGCTCTGTAAAATATGGAATCATAGTCTCTAAAACCCTTGGATCCATCGGGGTTGTAGCATTGTTATCTAAGTAAATAGGAAACTTCAACATTATATTTTTTGCTTTATTTAATAATTCAAACACAAACTTAGTGTAAAGGGTTTTAGGTTTTAAAAAACTAGCCCTATTCAATGTCTAATTTTTCATATATCGTAATCAAACAAGAGAAAGTAGCAGATGGTTCGAAAGGAATTCAGTTAAAACTAAGGAGCACTTGTTTTTCTTATTCTTAATCCTTTTTCTTTCCAAAAGATGGCTTCCTTTTTTCGAGAAAAGCGTCTATCCCTTCCATAGTATCTGCGGTGTCGAAGCACTTGCCAAAGGCCTCTAACTCAACTTCAAAGCCATTAACTGTAGTATCTAAAGAGGCATTTACAGCAACAATAGCTGCTTCGATGGCCCTTTGGGCTTTGGCGTTAACTATTTTCAACAATTCCTTTGCCTTTCCCAACAAATTGTCCGGGGTTACCACATAATTCACTAGTCCATATTGGAGTGCTGTAGACGCATCAATCATATTACCTGTCAGTATCAGTTCCAATGTACGCCCTTTACCAATTAGCTGAACCATCCTTTGGGTACCGCCATAACCTGGAATTAATCCAAGGTTAATTTCTGGCTGACCAAACTTTGCATTTTCACTAGCTATCCTAAAATGACAACTCATTGCCAACTCACAGCCGCCACCTAAAGCAAAGCCGTTTACACAGGCAACAATTGGCTTATTGCTGTTCTCTATTCTGAAAAAAGTGTCCTGTCCTTCTTTTGCAATTGCTTTTCCTTGTTCAATAGTCAGACCCTTCAGCTCGGTAATGTCTGCACCTGCAACAAAAGCCTTACTACCGCTGCCGGTAATGATGGCAGATTGAATAGAAACATTGTCTCTAATCTCATTCAATACTAAATTTAACTCACTAAATACTTCTTTATTGAGGGCATTTAGCTTCTCTGTGCGATGGATGGTAACGATTAAAGTACCTTCCTCCAACGAAGTAAGTAGTGTATTGTACATAAAATTGGCAAAAGTAGTAAGTAATAAGTAGTAAGTAAAGCGTATTGTGTGGTAGGTTATAAGTAGGAAGTTTCTGCTTGCAGGTTACTGGTTGATGGTTACTGGTATTTAATAACTTGAAACCTGAATCCTGCATCCAGTAACCTGAAACTTGCTTCTCGCTCTCCCTTCAAAAGAAAAAGAGAGACAACTACTAGGTGCTGCCTCTCTTTTATATTTTTTGATAGCGTTATAATCTAATATTCGTCTTCGTTAAACATAAAGTCTTCCTGACTCGGATAGTCGGGCCAGATGTCTTCTATACTTTCATAGATTTCTCCTTCATCTTCCAATTCTTGCAAGTTTTCTATAACTTCCAACGGAGCACCACTTCTAATTGAGTAGTCAATCAATTCATCTCTTGTAGCTGGCCAAGGAGCTTCTTCTAAATAACTGGCTAATTCTAAGGTCCAAAACATAGCTGTAAAAATTTGCGCAAATGTAAACGTATAAATCAAATTACCAAATCTTAGTTTTTCAGGACAAAAAAAAACACTTCTAAAACCATTAGTATCAACCCAAATAACTTTTTAATTTTCATTACAACACTATTTTCTTGCCAATATTTACTTCTCCATACTAAGTTTGTAAAATGTTACAGGCAAAAGGCATCAAAAAGAAGTATGGCTCGCTAGAAGTATTAAAGGGGGTTGATCTGAATGTAGAAAAAGGCGAAATTGTATCTATTGTAGGCAGTTCGGGGGCTGGCAAAAGCACGTTGCTACATATTCTGGGCTCTTTAGACACGCCTGATGCAGGAACAATCTTTATTAATAACGAGCCGGTACATTTATTAAAAGGAAGAAAGCTTGCGGCATTCAGAAATAAAAAGATAGGCTTCGTTTTTCAGTTTCATCACCTGTTGCCAGAATTTAATGCCATAGAAAATGTATCTATCCCGGGTTGGATTGCAGGAACGAGTAAAGGAAAGGTAAAAGAAGAAGCGACCAGACTGCTAAACCTACTGGGTTTGGGAGAGCGGCTAGACAATAAACCCAACCAGTTAAGTGGTGGCGAGCAACAACGGGTGGCTGTGGCAAGGGCATTGATTAATAACCCTAGTATTGTATTTGCCGATGAACCAACTGGAAACCTGGATAGCGCTAATGCTGAAGGACTGCATCATTTGTTTGTAGAACTAAGAGATACACTCCTACAAACCTTTTTGATTGTGACGCATAACGAAGAACTGGCTGCCATGAGCAACCGAACTATTTACATGAAAGATGGGAGAATCATTCAGTGATGAATCATTAGTGATGAATGATTAATCTAGGAAATGAAGCAACTCCTTATTTAACACTAAATGTTAAACACTAATCATTAAATAACTACCGTAGCACTTCCAACGCCTTCTTCACCGTACTGTCCGATTGATTTTCTACTTCGTAATACCCTTCTGTTTGGGCTACCTGTCTGGCCATTAAGGCTTGCATCCGTTGTAGGATGGTTGCTTTTTCGGCAGGGGTTACTTCCGAAATATTTATCCCATCTCTTTGTAAAGTCATTGCTTTCAAAGCCGCCCATTCTGTTTCACCGGGTTTAAATTGCTGTGCTAATTGCGCCACATTGGTTACTTTTTGAAACTTTGCTTTGTTGGCAATGAAATATTTGTAAACAAAAATGTGTAAAGTATTCCTGAAATAGAACCTGGTATAAGCTATAGTAGATTTAGTAGTATCTATCGGTACAAAAATGTCAGGCGTAATGCCGCCACCACCATATACCGTGTGCCCACCGGGGGTTTTGTAGGCTTTCCCCTTTGTGTTACTACTGTCTGCTTTCAACATCTCGCCATCATGGTAACGGTTCAATAATTCATCTTCATAATCCTTTCTGCTTTTATTGGAATATGGCTTCTGAATGTTCCTTCCCAAAGGGGTAAAATACCTTGCTACGGTAAGTCGTACTGCGCTTCCGTCGCTTAGTTGAAACTGTTGTTGTACCAGTCCCTTGCCAAAACTTCTTCTTCCAATAATGGTTGCCCTATCCCAATCTTGCAGGGCGCCACTTAGTATTTCGCTCGCACTAGCCGAGGATTCATCAATTAATACTGCCAAAGGGCCTTTCTCAAAAAGACCTTCTTTCTTACTTTTATATTCGTTTCTTGGCGATTCGTTGCCTTCGGTATATACAATCATCTTATCCTCGTCCAGAAACTCATCCGCAATAGCAGTTGCTTCGGTAACAAGACCGCCCCCATTACCCCGAAGGTCTAAGATGAGCTTTTTCATCCCTTGTTTCTGTAGTTTTTCCAGGTTCTGCATAAACTCCTCATAGGTTCTGTCGCCAAATTTGTTCAACTTTATGTAGCCCGTTTGTGGCGCAATAATATACGCTGCATCGATGGTGGGTACCGGAATATTTCCTCTGATAACGGTGATGTTCATCACTTTGCCATCTCTTAGAAGGGTTATTTTAACGGACGATTCAGCAGGACCTCTCAGGTTTCTTCTGATTTCTTCGGGATTCATCTTTTTTCCCGTAAGGTTCGTGGTATCATTTGCTTTCAACAGCATATCGCCCACCTGTAAACCTGCTTTTTCGCCGGGGCCATCCTTAATAACGTTCATTACGTTTACCGTGTCATTAAATATTTGATACTCTACCCCGATGCCCTGAAAGCTTCCCATCAGGTCGTCGTTCACATCATTCAGGTATTTTGAAGGGATATAGGCAGAGTGTGGATCGAGGTGCGAAAGCAGGTTATCAATCACCAATTGACTGATGCTATCGGTCTTTTCGGGATCCACATATCGTTCTTTAATCAGGTCTAGCACTTCTTGCACCGAATTCTTTTTGCCGCTGCCCATAAAGAAGGCACTATTAGTTTTGTCGTGCAGTTGATAGCCAATAATCATCCCAACAACCATCAGCGCCGATAAAAGAAGGGGCAACCAGACCTGTAATTTTTTATTAGCCATAAGTGTGCTTGTTCTAACCTTTGATAAAGTCGGCAAATATATCTGTAATCCCGCATTGGCAATAGGGATAGTAGTAGTACACATTGGCGTTTTAGGGATAACTTTTGTTGTAACCGAGGTCTCGGTAGTCGTTTCCGAGGTCACGTTTGTCGCATCCGAGGTCTAGTTTGTTACATCCGAGGTCTCGGATGTCGCATAAGTTCAAGCTTTTGTCATGTAAGTTCAAGCTTTTGTCGCATAAGTTCAAGCTTTTGTCGCAAAAGTTCAAGCTTTTGTCACATAAGTTATAGCTTTTGTCGCATAAGCTATAGCATTTATCACTAAAGTTCAAGCAAATGCAGTATTACTATGGTTAAAAATAGAGATTGAGAATAATTATGATGAATCAATTGGAAACAAATACTATATTTAAACCTTAATTAGCATA
>CAISCV010000281.1 GCA_903883945.1 uncultured Chitinophagaceae bacterium
ATCATCCAGAAATGTCTGATAAAATTTTATTGAATTCACACCAACAAACTTTGAATTTATAATCATTTGGCTAAAATAGCCCATTGGTAGATAATGTGCGACCTAAGCGTATATACCTAAAACGTTAATCATTATTACTAATAACTGTACTCATACACCACCTTTCCTTGCAGTTCATTCTTGCGAGTATAACAAGATTCGGTTGATTTAAGATTTTTGTCATTATACGTATATTTCCAGATAAAGTAGTCGGTACCGCCCTTTATCGTTTGTGTCATCTTAATAATGTTTGCATTTTCATCATACTCATATACAAAGTCGGGAAGAAGTTTTCTTACCCTGTTATTATAACGAACAACATCAGTGAGTAATCCATCTTCGTCATAGTAATAGTAATAGTTTTCAATAACGGCTCCGCCCCTATTCCATTTCTCTTCTGCAACATTTCCTTTCTCATCGTAAGAAAATGACACCTTTAAAGTATCCTTATTGTTTTTGATATTCAACATTTGTGTGGGCTTATTCTTTTCATTGTATTGCCAGAGATGCTTTTCGGAGAAGCCGCTTATCGATGCAATCGTATCCAATGAGTTTGAAATAATTGATAATATGGCACCTTGTTCACTATAAGTATAACTGGTTTTTGTGGTAATAGTAGACAAAGGTTGTACGATACTGTTAAGCGATGTAACAAGCTGGTTGTTGCTATAGTTATTTTCGATAATAGTGGTACCACTGTTTGCAAGCGTTGTTTTGGCAATCACTTTTTTGCCACCATCCATTATATTTTGTTCTAAGCTAAATGTTTTCGAAATCGTCGTACTATCCTTGCCATAACTCACCGCTTTCATGTGGGTTACTTTGGCAGTAACCAGTTGTTTGTACTGGTAATCGCTTTGCCGGTGCGAAACAATATCCGTAAAATAGTATTGACTCTTTGCAGTAGTAATTGACACAATCAAACCGAAGACAAACAAAACGACTTTCATATCCTAATAAATATATTGCTCAAAAGTAGCAGTTCCTGTTGTAATGAAGAGGAGATTAAATATAGAGGGGTAGAAAAACAAGGACAGCAGGTGGCTGTTTGGTTGTTACCTTTCTTAAGTAAGCAATAATAAAGCACAACTATTTGCTTATGAATAACTTCTCTATAAAGTTACCCATACTACTTTTTACGGTTACTATATAAAGCCCGTTTGCCAAAGACTGTGTATTGAGGACACACCTATTCGCACTACCTTTTAAGGACTGCTGTAAGACTGTCTTGCCATTCGGGGTAGCTACCGCAATATTTGCATCGTTCAATGACTGATTAAAGTTAATTGTAACAGAACTCTTTGCTGGATTGGGCCATATTGTGAGGGTATTGATCCCCCCTTTTACACTCACGACCTTGCTATAAAACGCAGCTCCACTTTTGTCTACCATTTTGAGGCGATAGTACGTGTTAGTGGCCTGCAGTTTTATATCCGAGTAGCTATAATTACTTTTAAGCGCTTCAACATTTACTTTACCAATGGTTGTAAAGCATCGTCCATCGGCACTACTTTGCACGTCGAAATAAGCGCCATAGGTGTCGGTACCACAAGCCCATTCTATATCATTCGTACTACCAAGGCTCGTAACCTTTATATATTTCAGGTTGATTGGCAAAAGCGTTTTCCAGATGCCGACAATAGCAGCAGAGTCTTTGCTTGCACCAGCATAAGGAAGGCCATAAAGATCTTCTAGTGTACGCAAGAAATTATAATGCGTGATAGGTTGTGCATAGGTTCCACCTTTGATATCTTGCCCTAGAATGATGGAATAAATTTGATTTCCGTCTGTTTTATCATCTTCGTCTACTGTAAGAATAAAAAGACTATTATTGGTCTTACACCATTGTACATATTTGCTCAAATTGTTTTTGATCCAGGTGTCTGCTGCGCCAACAGTACCATCGTGCATATCATCTAAGAGGTTGGGGATAACAAAAGAAAGGGTTGGCAACTTTGAAAAATCGGTTGGGAAAGCGGTAAACGGTTGGTTTAGGTTACTTGGAATACCATTTGTGGCAGTGCCCTGCCAGTTAATCCAAGGGCAATGTTTTCTGGCATACGACCCCGAAGTGGCACCGGTGTACCCTACGGAAGGTAAGTCTTCTGCATAGCCACAAAAGGTAAAGCCCTTTTGTAAAAGAGAGCTACCTAAATTAGGTGCTGTAAAAGGAAGGGTGGTGGGGACATTATCATTGGTTATCCCCTGATTTGAACCAGAAAAAAACATGATATAATTGGGCTGACTAGGATGCGTAAGTGCGAAAGACTGCGTGAAAGCGGCTCCCAAAGGATCTACGAGTAGAGAATTGATATAGGGTGCCTTGATACTGTCTTTAATTTCGAGGTAAGAATGATTTTCAAGAAGTAATATCACCACATGATCGGGGCGTTTTTGTGCTTTCGATACCACATTTATTAAAAGAAAACAAAAGAATAGTGTAAAAGAATACCTCATTAATGTAGTGTTTGACTGTCTGATAATTTTTTTTTTTTGCGTGATGCAAAGTACACAAAAGAAATGTTTTTTATAATGAATTTACAATTTGTATACATTAATTTCTATTCTACAAGGTGTATTCAGCACATTTTAAAACAAGAATCCTATATTTGCCGACTATAATTTGTTATTTATGGGTGATAAAGCACAACCTATCTACCCGATAATAATAAATCAATGCATTTAAATAGGAATTGAACGAATTATTCTCTAGTTAATACCCGAAATTAAAATATGTTCGACTTTTTGGTAGTATCCTTCTATAGATACGGATTAATACTCCTCACCTTTCTATTATTGGTTAAGTTGATAATACTATATATATACAAACCCAAAGATTTTGAATACATCATTAAACGCCTATTTATATATCACCATGCCTATAAAGTAAGAAGGGAAGATTTCTTACGTTGGCGAAAGTTCAGGATTATCCTCAACACGGTAACAGTGATTATCCATTTATCTTTTCTTTTGTTTGTTCTGTCTCATTTTTTTTACGATTCTTTGTCTGGTTTAATCAGGTAGTATCCTCCTCTACTGCTACTTTAAAGCCTAATTACAATGATGAATAGGTGATCGTAATATTTATATAGACAAACAAAGACAAGTATTTTTGAATATATTAAGTGTATACCACTATTTTTGTCGCCCAGTTATAGAAATAGCGGGGAATTAGCTCAGTTGGTAGAGCGCTTGCATGGCATGCAAGAGGTCAGCGGTTCGAACCCGCTATTCTCCACATTTATCTTTAAAATTAAGCAGATTAAAAGGCTGTGAATCGTGAGGTTTATAGCCTTTTTTGGTTCTATAAATTGGCAATGTATTACTTAGAATTGCATGGATTAGGGCTTACACACGAAATACCGTCCAGCCCCTAAGGAATAAAGCAAAAGACTTAAATTGGAGTAGTGCGTAATTAGAAAGGTAGTAGGCGAAGGAAGCAGGGAGTTAAATGATTGATGGTTTTTGACCGTTTAATTTTATTACAAATGAATAATTTCTTTTTTTTACAGAAAACTATTTTATAATAAATAACCCCACTAGGCTTTCCCAGTTAATTTATACATGGCTACTCCTACAAATTCCTTTATCAGTCCCCCCCAACTAACCAATACCTCAAGCGAAGGCCAAAAATAATCATCCCAATTATACACTTTCTCTGTTGCATTAAAAGCGCAAGGATAAGGAACTACTTTTAAACCAGCTTTTTCAAATACCTGCATCGCCCTATGTAAGTGAAAAGCAGAGGAAATTAAAACATAAGGTCCTTTTAATTGCATAGAATCCAATATATGCTTAGAAAAAGTAGCATTTTCAAAGGTATTTCTCGATTTATTATCTATTAATATATCCTTTGGTGGAATTCCTGATTCCAACAACTTTTCATTCAAAAAATTAGCTTCTCCTGGTACTTTTATAAATAAATTGGCAGAACCACTACTGACTACAATCTTTTGAATAACCCCTTGCTTGTATAAAATAACTGTTTCTATAAACCGATCGCAAGCACCACTAAAATGCCCAACAAGGTGCTTATCATACCCCGATAAACCACCTAGAAGTATACCTGCCTCATATTTTTTACCCGGCTCAACCCCACTTTTATTTATTTGCCAAGAAAGTTCTGCTTCATTACGTAGATAGCCATTAGAGAATATAATCGCTATTGTTGCAGTAACCAAAAGCAGCCGCTTTTTTATTTTAATGTTTTTAGTGAAATACCAAATCAACATCAAAAGCAATATCCAATTGAATGGCTGCAGAAAGAATAAAGAAATTTTTGACAGAACGAAAAACATAAAGACGACATTTTAATGGGACGAATATTAAATCACTTTTTTAAGTCCTCATAGAGTGTTTGAATTAATCCATCGGCAACACCAATTTTGGGGACATATATTTCGGATATTTCAGCCCATCGCATTATGTTTATATAAATTAATAATGCTGGTACAATTACGTCGGCACGGTCTTCTTTTAGCTTGTATACTTGTATCAACTCATCTACACTATGGCTGCTCAATTCTTTGTGAAAGTCTCTCAATAATTGCAGACTCAGTGGTTTTCCTTCTTTCTTTTTACTAATAGAAAATATTTTATTTATGTTGCCTCCACTACCGATTGCAGTGATAGGCAAGGCAGATTTTGTGTTTTGCTTTAGATGCTCACGCATCAAATCCCAATTCTTTTCTTCTACCTGTTCTTTTAGAAGACGTATGGTACCAATGTTGAAACTCTCTCGATATTTCATTTTACCTTCATCAAAAAAGGTAAGTTCGGTACTACCTCCGCCTACATCAATGTATAAATAGGAGTGGTTTTTATCTAATTTTTCCGCAATATGTGTCTGATTTATCATAGAGGCTTCTTTATCGCCAGATAAGATTTCTATGTTTATACCTGTTTCTTCCTTAACTTTTTTAATGATTGCTTTACTGTTTTTTGCATCACGCATAGCACTGGTAGCACAAGCCCTGAAATCGGCAACTTCATATACTTTCATCAAATGTCTGTAAGCCTTGATGGTTTGAATCAGCATTTCTATTTTATAATTGCTGATCTCCCCTGTTTCAAATACATCAAAGCCAAGCCGAAGGGGAACCCGTACAAAATTTGTCTTGTTAAATTCGGGTTTACCATTTGCATTCTCAATCACTCGGGAAATCAGCAATCTTGCAGCGTTACTACCTATGTCTATTGCAGCTAATGTCAATTTATTTTACTGTTTTTTGATGAAGATAATGATACGTTTCAATTTGGGAGCGTACCTTCTTTTTGTCGCTAATCGCCATATAGTCGTTACTTAGTTCTTTGTCTAGTACCCGTGCTTTTATATTATCACTCAACTGAATATTTATGATTTCTTTTAGCTCTTTCCTGATGCCTTTATCCATTATTGGAATAGCAGCCTCTAGTCTATGATCTAAGTTTCTTACCATCCAATCGGCAGAACTAATATATATTTTCTCTTTGCCTCCATTTTTAAAGATAATAACCCTTGCATGTTCCAGATATTCATCTACAATACTAATGGCTCTTACTTGATGCTTCAATTTCTTTTTATCTATAAAAGGGCAATAAATACCCCTTATTATTAACTGCAACTTTACACCTGCGGAAGCAGCTTCATATAATCGGTCAATTAATTTTGCATCACTGAGGGAATTTGCTTTAAGTGTAATACATGCATCTTTTCCCGCCTTTGCTAGCTTTATCTCTCTAATTATCTGTGCTTCAAATGATGAGCGCATGTTGGTGGGGCATATCAAAAGTGTTTTGCAGAGATGAAGCTGTCCTGTACCACTTTTCCAGTTCTCTAAATAATTAAATATTCGGTTTATATCAGCCATTACCGAACGCTTTGCAGTGAGCAAACAGTGGTCCCCATAAACTCTTGCTGTGTTTTCATTCAGATTACCTGTACTCACAAATCCATATTGAACAGTTCGGGTAGCTACTCTCTTTTTTATCACACACAATTTGGCATGTATCTTCATTTTTGGCACTCCTAACAAAACTTTTACACCCTCTTGCTCTAAGACTTCTTTCCAGGCTAGGTTAGCTTCTTCATCAAAACGTGCTTTTAGTTCCAACAATACAACTACTTCCTTTCCATTACGGGAGGCATTCACCAAAGCATTAATTACCTTAGAATTGGAAGCTAACCTATATGCAGTAATCTTAATACTCACAACCAATGGATCCATGGCCGCTTCACGCAACAAATCTATCACACTATCATAAGAATGATACGGAAAGTGAAGCATTATATCTTTCTTCAGTATAATATCCGTAACCCTCAAAGCTCCCTTTAGTTCGGGATGTGTAAAGGGTTTATTACGTTGGCTTTTAGCAGGGAATACATCAGGAAAATCCATAAAATGCCGATAGTTATGTATTCTTCCTCCTGGGATAATATTACTTTTATTGCCTAGATTCAGACGCCGGATTAAGTATTCCAAAAGGCCCGCATCCATTTCTTTGTCATAGACAAAACGGACAGGTTTTCCTTTTCTACGGTTTTTAAGTCCTTTCTCTATCTTTTCAACGAAACTAGTAATCACATCCTGGTCTAGATCTATCTCTGCATCTTTAGTAAGTTTAAAAACATGTGCTTCGAAATAATCATACTCAAAATAAGAAAATATGTTTGGAAGATTAAATCGAATTACATCTTCTAGCAATATAATATTATGTACACCTTCCTCAGACGGTAATAAAACAAACCGTCCTAAAGCCGTCACAGGAATTTCTATTAATGAGTATTTTTGTTGATATGCGCTGTCCTTCTTACGCATAGCCACACCTAGATAGATACTTTTATCCCGCAGATAAGGCATCTGTGGAAGGTTTTCGATTATCAGAGGTATCACATTGCTTCGTACTTGTTCATCGAAGAATTTTCGCACAAAGGCTTGTTGTTCTATATTCAAATGCTTTTCATCCAACAAAAAAGTTTGCTCTTCATTCAACTCTTTTAGTATCCCCTCCCAAATTCTATTAAATTCAGTTTGTTGTCGCAACACCACTGAATGTATTTGCTCTAAAATATTTTGTGGATTATCTTCCATGTGCATATTCAGCCGGTTCCGCTTCTCTGCAAACTCAATCATCCGCTTTAATGTTGCGACCCTTACCCTAAAAAACTCGTCGGTATTGTTGGAGAATATTCCTAAAAAACGAATCCTTTCACGCAGTGGAACAGTAGGGTCGTTGGCTTCTTGCAACACGCGGGCATTAAAACTAAGCCAGCTTATATCCCTTTGTATCAACTTATTTTTTTCCATAAAAAGACCACACTGATTGACGCCTCAAATATAGGTGCATTCATTGATGGTTGTAAAGCAAGACGCTAAATGGTGGAGTAGATTTTTATGAACTTGATGTAATGATTTCAGATTAGCTATCCGATCAAATAACAATGGCAAATTTCTGATTTCCCCCTGATTATACTCCCACCTTGTTCATAAACAAGATCTTTTTTAAAAAAGTTATCCGATAATATCAATTATTTGTTGAGAAGCATTTCCATCACCATAAGGATTTTGTTTATGTGTCATACTTCTATAAAACTTAGGCATCTCAAATAATCTTTTCAAATAATTAAAGATTAATACCTTATCGCTGTTTACCAATACCCCCGCTCCAACTTCCAATACTTCCTGCCTTTCTGTAGTGTCTCTCAATATCAATATTGGCTTGTTGCACGAAATAGCTTCTTCTTGTATCCCTCCACTATCCGTAAGAATTACAAAACAATTATTCATCAAATACACCAGGTTATCGTATGCAAGCGGTGGAAGTAGCAATGCTTCTTTACAGTCGGCTAATTGCTGACGTATCATTACCCCATTCCTGTTGGGATGAACGGGAATTACAAATTGGGCATCAGGGCAATAAGCAGAAAATTCCTTAATTGCCGCACAGATATCTAGCAAGGGGGCACCAAAATTTTCCCGTCGATGCATGGTTGTCAATATAATTCTGTTGTTGAAATTAACCCCCAATTGCTGAAAGTAAGTCTGGTAATTCAGTTCGTTTTTCTGTGTAATTTTAACTGTATTTAGTAGTGTATCGATGACAGTATTACCAACAACATAAACGTTCTCTGTAAAATTCTCCTTATATAAATTGATTCGGGCGTACTCTGTTGGGCAGAAATGATAATAAGCTACTTGTGAAATCATTTTCCGATTACCTTCTTCAGGAAAAGGTGACGTAAGGCTCCCACTTCGTAAACCTGCTTCTACGTGCGCTACTTTTATATTATTGTAAAATCCAAATAATGCACCCGCAAACGCCGAAGTAGTATCTCCTTGCACAAATATCACATCTGCCTTAAACACTTGATGATACCTATCCAATCCTTCCATTATATCTATGAAGGAACTTACTAATGTTTGATTGGGTTTCATCACAAACAAATCTACATCGTAGGTAAAAGAGAAAAACTCAAAGAGATCGTGCAATAGTTCTTTGTGTTGTGAGGTTATGCAAACACTCACTTCATGCTGCGCACTTTTTTTAAATACTTCAATTACTGGATGTAACTTTATTAGCTCTGGTCTTGTTCCAAAAACGAAAAGTACTTTCTTTTTTATCATAGTCTTAAGGTTTAATCTTTTTTTGCTAAGCCATGTTCCGTTTTACTCCACGCCATATTAGGCTTTGTAATTAACTGATATAATGCCTTGTAACAGGCAATTGTAAGTAGTATATTGGAAAAAAGAAGAAAAAATGGCGTTAACAGGGCATCTTTATATCGTTTATATTTTAGCGAAGCAACAACAAAAATTGAGATACTGATGAAGGTACCAATTACCATTAACCCATAAAAGCCAATTATAGACAACCAGAATGGGAAAAATGAATTGAATATTTTCGATTGAAGAATCAACCATAAAATAGTTAGTATAAAAAACATAGGTGATATGAGTGCTATTACAGAACCCAATGTCCACAGATTGAAAGATAGCCACCTAAAGAACCCAATCTGACGCCAGGTTGCAATGATGTTTCTGTTCATTACACAAGTAGAGATAATAAACCCTTTTACCCAACGGGTACGCTGGTTTAACAGTTGGGTCACCAAAACAGGGGCTTCACCCCTGGTCATACTAGGCAGATGACCAATCTTTCCTCCATTTTTGTAAACAGTAGAACTAAATATGAGGTCCTCTGTAGGATTGAACATATCAAAATGCCCAATTTTTTTCATAATTGGTTTCTTTACATAAAAAGAAGTGCCCCCAAGTGGCAAATAAAGCCCAGGCATATTCCATTTTTCTGTTCTATCAATTCCACTTAACAGGTATTCAAAGAAACACCTGAATTCGGCCGAAAAAAACCGACTGATAAAATTCTGATTAGAATTGTATATTCCAATGCTACATTGAACCACATCATAATCGGTTGTTTCAAAAATATAGGCCACTTTTAAAAACTGGTTTACATCTGGCTCATCCTCACTATCAAAGATGGTTACTATATCATTATGGCAATGTTTCAACGCACAATTTAAAGCCCTGGATTTCGATTGTACTTCCCCTTTTCTTACCGGATGAATTTTCAACAACTCTACAAATTCTGGCAGGTGTAGCGCTGCTATAGCATCCAACGTTGTTACATCATCTTCTTGGATAATAAGGAATGCTTTTATGTGCGTTTTAGGGTAGTTTATTTTACCAATATTCCCAACTAACTGTTCTATTGTTTCCCCTTTTTCTTTGTAATTGGCTAGTAAAATATTGAAGGTCGGGTAATGCGAAACATTTGTAAAGTCTAATTCTTTTTCCTTCTTAGGAGAAAGAAAAAAAAGGAATCCCTTGTAGAAAGTAACCAACAAGAAAAACAACTGAAAAGTAGCAAGGAGGGTGAGAAAAGCAAAAAGAGGCTTCCAAATCAATGATACAGCCAACAAAATTAATAAATAAGCAAAGGCAACCTTTTTTATGTCCCCAAGATTCTTCCAAAACTCAAAAGAATCAGACACAACTGCTTCAGTCTCTTTTACCATGTGAAGGTTTTTTCAACCTTGAATTGAATAAAGTTCTGCTTTTGATCACTCACAAAATTATTGTTATACTTATACCCCAAACCCATTATGAATAGGGGTTGAACTTTGTAACTTACAAATAATTGAGCCGTTAAATAGTGACTTAAGAAGTAATTATTTTCATCCTTATAATACTCCGAATAAGAAGTGGTATAAACCCTATCTGAGATAGCAATCTGATTGAAGTTGTAAAATACATAGCTTTTAGCAGTGCTCGAAACACTACTTCCCAATTGCGAACCTAGTGTAACAGCATTATACCGAGAAAATACGGGCGGTGTATAGGGCTTTATTTCATCATTTGGATATTGAGCTTTGGTTACAAGGCTAAGTGTTAATAGGAACACAATTACCAATATGGGTTTAGAGAACATAAAATATAATTTTAGGAATAAATTTATTAGTAAAACAACACTACATTATTAAACGAAGTAAGTTCCATTTTATTGTCATATAGTATAACTAAATCTTACGCTCCTTCCTATTCTTTCAGACCTGAAGAACACAGAAATTATAGAAAACAACTTCGTATACATTTTGATAACCCGAATAAAAAAGCAGTAATATATCAGCACTTTTTGGATTAAGTATAATGGCTTTATCGTTCCAATATAGAGAAAACAGGTTTACCTGTAGCAAGTTACTTAATGACTGTATAAAATGCGCTTACAAACAGGTAGGATAAACAAAAACAGTTATTTAATAAAGCTAGTTAGGAAAGATTTAGATGCAAACAAAGGCGATGTAGCAATAAAAAAGCTGCAAACCAATAATTTGCAGCTTAACGAAGATACTCGAAACGATAAGTGTGATTCCGCAGGGGCTCGAACCCTGGACCCGCTGATTAAGAGTCAGCTGCTCTACCAACTGAGCTACGAAATCTTTTTGTTGGGGTGCAAATATAGCGTTCCAACATCAAATACCCCAATCATTTTTATATAAAATACAATTATCTCCGTTAGTTTGCATCCTTATCATAAAACGATGAATAAAATAGCAGTCATAGTAGCCGGTGGTTCGGGGCAAAGAATGGGCGTTTCTACGCCTAAACAATTTTTATTATTGAAAGGAAAGCCCCTGCTTTGGCACACAATTCATGCTTTCATAGAAGCATTTTCCGATATACAATTGGTAATCGTGTTACCCAAAGACCACTATACGATTGGCCAAGAAATAGTGGACTCCTTCCCTACTGCAAAAATCCATCTGACAACAGGCGGTGCCACCCGCTTTCAATCTGTAAAAAATGGATTACAACTATTAGATACAACCAATGCAATTGTTTTTGTGCATGATGGCGTACGATGCCTACTCACAACCGACCTAATAAAAAGATGCTTCGAACAAGCATCTACCAAAGGCTCCGCTATTCCTGCAGTGGCAGCGACAGACAGTATCCGAATTGCTGTAAGCGATGAGGAAAGCTTGGTAGCCGATCGTACACAAATTCGTATCATTCAAACGCCTCAAACATTTAAAGCAGAACTATTACTTCCTGCTTTTGATGTAGAATACCAAAACGTTTTTACAGATGAAGCAACCGTAGTAGAAGCATCTGGCAAAAAAATCTGTTTAATTGAAGGGGAATATAATAACCTGAAAATTACCCGCCCCATCGACTTAATGGTGGCAGATATGATTCTTACCGAGCGAGGGGTGGTAACCCATAAATATTAAAGCCAGCCTATTTGGTTCTGATGGCTACCACAGGATCCATTTTGGCAGCAATAGACGCAGGGATAATGCCCGAGAGAATTCCTAAAGCCACACAAATACTCAAGGCTAGTGCAACAATACTAGGCGCAATGAAAATAGGAAAAGGCAATACCCCACTTAACACGGTTGCCAATATCCATACGAAGAACAAACCGATGAGACCGCCGATGATGCAAAGGAAAGCACTCTCAATAAGGAACTCTGTGAGGATAGTCCGGCTTTTGGCACCAATCGCTTTTTTTAGACCAATCTGGCTTGTACGCTCCCTCACGGTTACAAACATAATGTTGGCTACCCCAAAGGCTCCCACTATCAAGCTGAGACCCGCTATTGCCCATCCGCCTAAATTAATTTTACTGAATAGCCCCTCCAAGTTATCGGAAAATGAACTGATATCATTCAAGCTGAAGTTATCATCTTGTAGGGGACTAAGCCTTCTTATCTGTCTTACCACCCCCTTTAGCTCATCTTGCAAGGCTTTTGTTGCAACACCTTCCCTTCCCTGAATCAATATGGAGGGATTTGTTTTATTTGGCTGAAAGAGACTTGCAAAATAATTATATGGGGTGACAATGGCATTATCGAAATCGAATATATTGGCAAAAGACTGACCTTGCTTTTTAATAACGCCTGTAATCTCTAGTTTATGTCCATTAAAGGTTATTTCTTTTCCTACCGCATAAAGCGCACCCCCATAAAGTTGTATCGCAACTTCGTTACCAATAACGGCAGAAGGGGTACCCCTGGTAAATTCACCGTCAGACAGGTAGCGACCCGTCTGTGTTTCTAACGATTGTATTTTGCTGAAATCTTCGGTAGTACCAAAGATGTTGATGTTGGATAAAATATTGTCCAGATAACTCACGTTACCTGATTGTCTGCACAAAAAAGCAATATTCCCTGTTAGTTGTGATTTCTCTTTTATAAACTTCATCTCTTCTATCTTTGGAACAGGTCTGTTTATATATTTCCACCACGGATAATTTTCGCCACCGCCATATTCCCACTTATCTAAATAGATGCTATTGCTACCTACTTGTTTTATGTCTCCTTGTACTTTTCGTTTTAAGCTATCAACAGTTGCCAAAACGCCAATGATGCAGAAAATACCAAAGGTTACACCAAGCAAAGACAGAAAAGTTCGAAGCTTATTGGCCCTCAACTCACCAAATGCTAGCTTAAAACTGTTCCACAATATGTTGAGTAACTTTATCATCAGGTAAAAATAAGGTTTTCTTTTAATTGAAAGGACGACTTAATAGTTGTTAGTGGTTAGTGGTTAGCTATTAAAGTTTTCTATTTTCACTCACCCACTCCACAACGCTTAATGTTTTATCTGACTCAACCTACAAACGAGAATAACTTGTTATTTGTTCAAACGACTCCAAACCCTGGTAGCGTCTTATCGAATTAGTATGACATGTTATTAGTTAAAGCCCTCTAGAAACCTATGAACGTCATATCGACCTTAGGAGATATCTCTCCGAAACAAGTCCACGTCACTGTAAAATAGGAATGACTTATTATTTGTTCAACCGACTCCAAACCCTGTGAACGTCACTGCGAGGCACGAATCAATTTTAGACGGATTAACATTCGTCTCTACAGCGAAACAGGTTAAAAAATTTCACATACGGGTAATGATAGGTGCAATTTCCCCAATACTAGTACCTCTACTCAACAGCATTTATCAAAACCCCTCTCCCCCATTCCCTTAATAAAAATCGGGATACAGCAAGTACTTTTTACGAATCAACTTAAACGCAGTAAGCTTGGGTTGCCAGCTTTTTCTTATCTCCTCCATCGTTTTCCCGGCTATTATTTGCACCATCAACATATTATTGCCTGCCAACTTATTAAAGAAATAGTCTTTTTCATTGCCATTGGTGGGTGCTATAAAAAAACTATCCTTGGCAGGAAACAATTGATAGGAACGCAACAAGTAGTCTAGTTGCAATTGATTGTTCAGTCGTTGCAATACTTGATTATTAGGTGCAAAAAAATTCCAGCCATGGCATAATACCCCTTTATACTTGGGTTCTTTTGCACCCTCTTTGGAAACAGGCATAAAAGCATACAACGAATCGGGCAATGCCGGATGACCAACCACGCAAAAAGGATGCTCGGTACCACGCCCCTCACTAAGGGTAGTACCTTCGAAAAAGCATGTGGACGGATACCAGTAAACAGCCGCCATATCGGGAAGATTGGGAGAGGGCTTTATGGGTAAACTATACTTGCTTTTGTGCGTATAATTTTTGCACGGGATAACAACCAATTTAAAATTGGTGTGCTTTTCTTCGAAGCCAAGAATTTGAGATAAGGTCTTCTCTTTATCCTCCTTGCGCACATATTTCCAGTCCAGCCACTGCTCGCCAATAAGCATTCTGGCATATTCGCCCATCGTCATCCCATAAACAACAGGCACTTGTTGCTTGCCAACAAAACTGGTGTAGCTAGGTTCCAAAACAGGGCCATCAATATAAAAGCCATTAGGGTTGGGTCGATCGAGTACAACGAGGGGTTTGTTATATTGGATAGCACTCTCCATAAATCCTTGCAGCGAAGAGATAAAAGTATAGAAGCGCACCCCCACATCCTGTATATCGAACAACAAAATATCTACGTCTTTAAGGTCTACCAAATTGGGTTTGGTTTTATTGCCATACAACGATATAACGGGTATTCCGGTGGTTTTATCTATATAGTTACCTACGGTTTCGCCCGCATCGGCAGTACCTCTGAAGCCATGCTCGGGGGCAAAAATCCTGGTAATGGTTATGCCACGGTGGTGGAGGCTATCTACCAGATGAACATTGCCAATGGTAGACGTCTGGTTGGCGAACACCCCTACCCTTTTTCCTTGCAGCAACGGCAGATATTGCAACGTTTGATAGGCACCTGGGTAAATGGGCGCTGCATAACTAATACTAGTAGACATTTGAGAAAAAAGCCTAGCCGTACAAAAGCAACAGATAACTAGAAACGTATATTTCATTGGGTGCATTACTAAAACGCCACTAAAATAAATAAAATAATAGCACTATATACTGTAGAACTGTACTTTCGTTGCTTAACGTAAATTATTTACACAAAAAAACAAGTAATGGCACAAGTAAAAAAGGGTGATACGATAAAAGTACACTACCACGGAACCTTGACAGACGGAACAATCTTTGATTCATCTACCGGGCGTGAACCACTAGAGTTTGAAGTAGGCAGCGGAATGGTAATTGAAGGTTTTGACAATGGCGTTTTGGAAATGGCTGTTGGCGATAAAAGAACCGTTCAAATACCAGCAGAACAAGCGTATGGTCCAAAAAACGAGGATATGATAATGGAATTTCCTATCGATCGTTTCCCCGAAGATTTAGTGCCTGAAGTAGGACTACAATTGAACATGAGTAACAACCAAGGCGAACAATTTCCGGTGATAATAGTAGAAGTAGCAGAAGAATATGTGCTGCTAGATGCCAACCACCCTTTGGCAGGAAAAGATTTGATATTCGAATTGGAATTGGTAGAGATACAGCCCAAATCATTGATTATTACAATGTAATTGATCCTTATTTTTATACTGATAAAAGAGCCTAGGTTGATAGCCCTGGCTTTTTTTATGCGCTTTTTGACCACTGAAGCACTAACTGAGAGGAATAAAAGACGGTTTGAAGTTTTTGATTTAAGATAAATAGCTATGCAATAGAAATTAATGGGACCTAAAAGAAAATAGCGGTAAAGGCCAAAAAAAATTTGTTACAACACGGCCTCTCCCCTATTTTTGCACTCCGCTTTTAGAAACGGAAGCGAACAGGATTGGGTTATTGTGTAATGGTAGCACCACAGTTTTTGGTTCTGTCTGTCTAGGTTCGAATCCTGGTAACCCAACCAACAAAAAGCCGTGATTTAATTATCACGGCTTTTTTATTTGTATCAATCCACTGCTCACTGAAGCAAAACGTTTATCTTTCTGCAATTGCTTTGGCAGCAATCCATCCTGTTGTCCAGGCATTCTGAAAGTTGAAGCCCCCTGTTACCCCATCAATATCCAATACCTCACCCGCAAAGAACAGGTTCTTTACCTTTTTACTTTCCATCGTATTAGGATCTACTTCAATTAATTTAATGCCCCCACAGGTTACAAATTCCTCCTTAAAGGTAGTTTTGCCACTTACGGCAAAGTGTTGCGCCGTAAGGGTTGTAATGAGTTTGTTTTGATTGGCAGCAGGTAACTCTGCCCACCTCCACTCCTCTTTAATGCCACAGATAGCCAGAAAATAGAGCCATAACCGGCTTGGCAACCCAAACGGATTTTTATTACCCATTTTTACGGCGGCATTTTCATTTCTTCGTTGCAGCCACTCCCCTCTCAATTCACTTTCGGTAATAGTACCTAGCCAGTTTACCAATATTTCGAAGGTATATTGCTTGTTGGCCAGTTCCCTTGCCGCCCAGGCAGACAACTTTAAGATGGCAGGACCACTCAAACCCCAATGGGTAATTAAAAGTGGCCCGTTCGATTGCAACTTGCTCCCTATCAATTTTACGTTTGCAAACGGAACACTTAATCCCATCAACTGTGTAATGGAACTTTTGGGCATATTAAAGGTAAACAACGATGGAACAGGCGCTTCGATGGTATGACCAAGTTGTTGCAGCCAGTTGAACTTTTCGATGGTATTGTATCCACCTGCCGCAATACTTATATAGTTGGCCGTATAGGTTTTATTATCCACCAACACCTCCCAAAAATCGTTGTTTTGGGTAATGTTTTTTACGGCTACCCCTGTTATTACCTGTACTTTATATTTAGTAGCTTCCTTCAGTAAACAATCTATAATGGTTTGAGAGTCATCCGAGACAGGAAACATCCGGCCATCGGCTTCTGTTTTGAGGGTAACGCCCCTTTCCTCAAACCAACTTATGGTATGATTGGTATTAAACCAATGGAAAGCTTTTTTAAGAAATTGTTGTCCGCGCGGATAAAACTTCACTAGCTCCCCTCTATCAAAACAAGCGTGGGTAACATTGCAACGACCACCGCCACTCACTTTTACTTTACTCAGTAGTTTTTGCTGCTTCTCTAGTATAATCACCGTTAAAGCAGGATCCATCCTTGCCGCATTGATGGCACAAAAGAACCCTGCCGCTCCGCCACCTATTACTATTAATGTTTTTGCCATACAATCAATTTATTAGTCATCAGTCGTAAGTCATCCATCATAAGTTATAAGGTATTAGTTTGAGTGCTTACATATTACTTACAACTTACTACTTATAACTTAATCCCCTCTGCTTCACAATACTTTTCACTACAGGCAACCGTCTCCATTTCGAAGGTAGAATGATGAATATTGAGATGTTCTAACGTATGTTTTATGCGGTGTTTAGACTTCTCAAAAATAGTCAGGTCACTATTCTCCACCACAACATGGGCAGTAAGTGCATTTTCGCTGCTACTTAACGCCCATATATGAATATGATGAATACTTCTCACTTCATCAAATTTCAACATAGCGTCCTCCACCTTTTTTATATCTACGTTTCTCGGCACACCATCCAATGCAAGCCGGATACTATCTGTAAGCAACTGCCAAGTACTGGTGAGAATCATAACAGCTATTACAAAACTTACGACAGTATCTATCCAGAACCATTTAGTGAAATAGATAATTACGCCCGTTACAACTACGCCAAAAGAAACAAGGGTATCACTCAACAAATGCAGATAGGCACCTTTTACATTGATGTCTTTTTCTTTGTCTTTAAAGAAGAAAAAAGCAGATACCCCATTAACAAATATGCCCATGAAAGCCACTTCAGATACCAATACCCCCGGAATTTGCACCGGATTGCCCAACCTTATTATTCCTTCCCATACAATTGCCCCGGTAACCACTAATAGTAGTATCGCATTTATTAACGAATTGAGTATAGTGGCACGCTTATATCCGTAGGTGTACTTATTGGTGGCTTTTGCTTTAGAGGCTTTAAAAGCAAACATAGACAGCAAGAGGCTAAAAACATCGGTAGCATTGTGTCCGGCATCAGACAACAGCGCCAATGAAGAAGTAGAAAAGCCTACAACAACCTCCGCAGCAACAAATAGGGTATTCAAAATAATTCCCACCACAAAAGCCGTATTCAAATTGGTTATTTCGTGATGGTGATGATGATGCCCACCTACGTCTTCGGCATGTTCGATACTTTCCTGATGATGATGATGATGATGCCCCATTGTGAAGTTATTTTAGATACCCGAAATGCACTTGCTTAATCAAATATAGAGGTCTCCTTACTTCCAAGACACAAAATGTATAAAAGAACCGATCTGGCAAGCAAAGTAGCTGTTATTTTGTTGATAAACAGCGCAATCAGGGGCGCTTCAGGCGAATAGGAATACCATTCTTAAGACTAATCTAAGGATTCAAATCCTTTTTCGACAATGCATCTGATTGATTGATACAGGACTATCAAATGAGGGTATCTCATTCATAAATTCTTACGCTTTAAAAGTTTGTAATACCTGTTAACAAGTCAATTAGCAACTATTTTTCCGCTGTCAATAAGGGTGTCAACATTAATAAACACCTTTACGCTACTTTTGCCCCTCATAAATTAGAACGATTGTTATTTTTTTTAAATGATAAACTGATATAGCATGTTGCGAGCTTACTGGTGGAAAATACTTTGTTTTGTTTTAATAATGTATATAAGTATTTATGGTTTTTATGTAGAAGTGCCAAGGCTAGACGATAGAATGCAACAAACCATCCGTAACTTCTTCTTCCACGTGCCTATGTGGTTCGGAATGATGATCTTGTTGATGGTCTCCTTGGTTTATGCCATCAAATATTTGGGAAACCCCACAGCTAAGAACGATTTCTACGCCTCCGCCTATGCTGCAACCGGTACTGTATTTGGTTTTATGGGCATCACCACCGGTGCACTTTGGGCTAATTACCAATGGGGACAACCCTGGAGTGGCGATCCCAAACAAAACGGTGCAGCCATTGCCTTGCTTATTTATCTTGCCTATTTTGTTTTGCGTGGCAGCATGAATGACGATGAAAAGAGAGCTAGAATAAGTGCCGTGTACAACATTTTCGCTTTCTTTATGCTATTCCCTACCCTTTGGATATTACCTAGGCTAACACAATCCCTACATCCGGGCGGACAAGGAAGTGCGGGCAACCCCGGCATTAATGGTAAAGACCTCGACTGGAGAATGAGACTTGTCTTTTATCCGGCTGTAATAGGATGGACTTTACTTGGTGTGTGGATAACAACTTTAAAAATTAGGTTACAAATTTTAATTGAAAAGCACTCTTAATACATATATACAATGAAAAAGATTTTAGCAGCGATTGTTTTTGCACTTTTAAGCGTTTACGTAAACGCCCAGACCTCTATTGGTACACAACCTGTTACAACCGACCTGATGCGCAGTGATGGAAAAATATTAGTAGTGGTAGCTGTAATTGTTATTATCATGACAGGATTTTTTATCTATCTGATAAGTGTAGACAAAAAAATAACTAAACTAGAGAAAGAAGGACTTAAATAGTTAAATAACAATTCACAACTCATCATTCATAACTCATAACTAAAGAAGTATGTATAGTTTTTTTGAAAGTGTAGAAAAGAGTTTTGACAAAGCTTCTGCCTACACCAAGTGGGACAAAGGTTTATTAGAACAGATTAAAGCCTGCAATAGCATCTATAGTATGCGTTTCCCTGTAAAGATGGACGACGGCAGTATTGAAGTGATTGAAGCTTACCGGATACAGCATTCTCAACATAAAACCCCTTGTAAAGGAGGTATCAGGTTTAGTGAAGAAGTAAACCAAGATGAAGTGATGGCATTGGCTAGTTTAATGACCTACAAATGTGCCATTGTAAACGTACCCTTTGGGGGTGCTAAAGGAGGAATTAAGATTAATCCTAGAAAACATAGCACCTACGAACTAGAAAAGATTACAAGAAGATATACGGCCGAACTGGTTAAAAAGAACTTTATTGGCCCCGGCATTGATGTGCCTGCACCTGATTACGGTACCGGTGAAAGAGAAATGGCATGGATTGTAGACACCTATTCTTCACTAAAACCCGGAGAAATAGATGCTGCAGGTTGCGTAACAGGGAAACCAATCTCACAAGGTGGTGTTCATGGACGTAAAGAAGCAACCGGCCTGGGTGTTTTCTTTGGAGTGCGTGAAGTATGTAATATGCCCGAAGTAATGTCTAAACTTGGACTAGCAACCGGCATTGCAGGCAAGAAAGTGGTGGTGCAAGGGTTAGGAAATGTGGGATATCATTGTGCAAAGTTTTTTAGAGAAAATGGAGCCATTGTTATTGCCATTGCTGAATATGAGGGCGCTGTCTATAGTGAAAACGGCATTAATGAAGAAGAACTATTTAAGCACCGTAAAGCAACTGGTTCTGTTAAAGACTTCCCAGGATGTACGTTCATCGCTAAAAGTACAGAAGCATTAGAACTGGATTGCGACATTTTAATACCTGCCGCACTAGAAAACGTGATTGATGGCAACAATGCACCACGCATAAAAGCGAAGATTATTGGAGAAGCCGCCAATGGACCTTTAACGCCTGAAGCAGATGAAGTATTTATCGCTAAAGGGGTGTTGGTAATTCCTGATATGTATTTGAATGCAGGCGGGGTAACCGTTTCTTACTTCGAATGGTTAAAAAACTTAAGTCATGTCAGATATGGTCGTTTAGAAAAACGTTTCACCGAAAGCATGAACCACCATATTCTTACTGAAATTGAAAGCCTAACAGGAAAGAAAGCAAGTGTTAAAGCAAGAAATCTGATTGAACATGGCGCCGATGAAATTGATCTCGTACACAGTGGCTTAGAAGAAACCATGATCAGTGCCACGCAGGAGATTATGGAAATATGGCTACAGAATCCTGCCATTCCCGATATGCGTACAGCCGCTTATGTTTGTGCCATTGATAAAGTTGGCATCAGTTATACCGAATTGGGTATATTCCCATAAACCTTTTGAGAGGGTTGATTAATAGGAGGGATCTGAACTTTTGTTCAGTCCCTTTTTTATTTCCCCCAACTGCCCATCTCCTGTTAGTCTCTTGGAATCATTTTTAAACAAACAGGACTCCCTACCTCCAAAGTAGTGGCCATCTGTGTTAATAACCCCGTATTGATATCTCTTTTAAAGAAAGTAATATTATCCGTCTTCTGATGACCAATTAATAAGTAAGCACCGGTTGGGTCAATCATAAAATTGCGGGGTTGGATACCACCGGTAGGAATCATTTGTAAAAAAGTAAGTTTCCCATCTGTTTTATTTATCCTGTAAGCAGCAATGCTATTGTAGGCACCTCTGTTGGTAGCATACAAAAAGTTCCCATCGGGCGAAACATGAATGTCGGCACTGCCCCTTTGGGCATTTCCATTGTTGGTAGTATCAATGGGAAAGGTTTGTATCAGTTGCAGCTTGTTGTTTTTGTTGGCGAAGGCATCAATGGTGCCACTCAGTTCATTAATAAAATAAACAACCTTGCCTGTACTACCAAAAGCTATATGCCTTGGTCCATTACCCGGTGTACTAAGCGTAACAGAATCGGTAGCAGGTGTTAAGGGTTGGGTGGCTGAAGGGTTAAATGCATAGGCATTAATTTTATCAGTACCTAAATCAGTGGTGTATAAATATTGTTCATCGGGAGAAAGCACGGTTGTATGCACATGTGGTTCTTTCTGGCGTGCAGGATTCACACTACTACCTGAATGTTGAAAAAACTGACGAATTGTATCCACACTACCATCCTTACGGATAGGCAATACAGACAAACTTCCACTAGCATAATTGGCCATAAACAACCACTTACTTTGTTTGTCTACCGCAATGTAACAGGCTCCGATGCCCTTGTTGGGTTGTTTATTAATGAAGGTCAGGCTGCCAGTTTTTCGATCAAAACGATAGGCAGCAGCCGCACTGATGGTATTATTACGTTCATCTTCAATGGCATACACATACTTTCCATTGTTGCTAATGGCTAGATATGAGGGATTGTTGGCTTTAATTTTACTTACAAAACTGGTATTACCACTTTCGGCATCAAAATCATATACATAAATGCCTTCGCTTTTACTTGTGGTATAAGTACCCACAAAAAGATAATAGTGTTTATGCTGACTATACACAACCGTAACGATTAAACAGCTAACTACTAAGATTATAAAGCGCATATAGCAAGTTTTAGGAGGTAAATGTAGGATTATTCGTAGGGTTTGTTTATAGTAAAACGCCTCTTGAGATATTTGCCAGATCTATTTTACATAGTTAACGACTTAATTTAAACGCTGTCACGTCAAAATATAAGCAGACAGACCTTTAACAGTAATTATTATTAGAGAGAAAAAAGAGACACCGTTTGAGTTTTATTATCAGACCATAAAAAAACAAGCGTTAGAACAGTTAAAAACAGAAAAGCCCTCGAATCAAACGACTCAAGGGCTTTACTATTCGCCAATTTGCGCAATTCTATTCACTCATTACGCACCTCTAACTTGTTTTAGCTATCATTTGTAATTTATGGAATAATCACACTCAAAAGGTTTGTCCAAGGACCATAGTTTCCCTTTTTGGTAACCCAACGAGCAAAGTAATACAGCCTTTTTCCTTGATAAGTACCCAAAAAAGTTAACACCGTACCCGATTTTGGGATGTTTACTTTTAGTCTGGTATCGGCAACCTCTACCGGAACAGGCAAATCTATACTATACCAAATTTCGCAAAAGCCAACTCCGGCGGGTTTGCCCAAACGATTGTTTACCGCATTGCGCAGAACAACCACCAACTGCAAATCTTCGCCATTGCCGATTAATTTAATACTTGGGGAAGTCGTTGGATCGGGTATTGGCGTATGAATTACATTGGGTTCATGAATGCCCATCGCCAATTTATCTGCTCCAGAAATAGCTGGATTGTTGATAAGGTATTTAATAAATAACGCTTCTAAAGCAGGATAAAAGTAATCTGTAACATAATTATCCCGATTGGTTATATTACCCGAACTTTTGGTTGTTTTACCTACACTCACCTCATACATAGGCTTGTATTTTGTTTGATTTGCCACTATATTAGTAACTACTAACGGTAAAATGCCCCACTCTAGCGCATTGGTAACTACGAGGCTAATAACTGTTTGTTGTAAAGTGTTGAAAATAGAAGGAATGCGGGAAATACTGAAATTATCCATGGCAAGTTGTAGAATCAATTTTGTAATTTGACTCTGATTGTAAAGTTGAACCCTTAATAGACATAAACAATACATTGTGCTAAACTATATTTTCACCTTTTTTAAAAATAAAACAATTTTTGATTGATAATCAATGAATTAAAAAGAAATCTATTTAAAACTTTAACATTTGAAACATTCAAAAGCAGCAGTAGGAGCTAAAATAATTTAAAATGTACAAAAGCTGAGGAGAATTTAATTGCCATTGTTTGATGAAATAACAGCGTTACTTGATGAAATAACAGCGTTGCTTGATGAAATAACAGCGTTACTTGATGAAACAACAGCGTTACTTGATGAAATAACTGCGTTGCTTGCTGAAACAATAACTTTTTTTGATGAAATAAAGGCATTGTTTAATGAAAAAAAGGGGTTGCTTGATGAAAGAAATGTATTGTGTGTTGAGAAAATGACTTTGTTTGATGAGGTAGGGGCGTTGTTTGATGAAACAGCGTGCCTAAAAGCACATATAAGGTGCGGCCTATCGAAACTTTTAGAGGAATTAGCAACATTTTAGCTAAACTTTTATACAATAAATACCTTACGTAAACAGATATTGTTCATCTTTGGAAAAGCGGATGAAAATAGGGTTGTAATTTTTTGATGTAATATTGTTATAAGAGACCATTCAAACGATTTAGGGGGATTAGGAATTTAATGAATAACGGCAAAACAACCATTAACCAAAATTTTTACTAGAAGGACTTGCCAGCAAACTCGATAACCAACAATTAATAATATGAACAAAGCATTCTATTGGTGTGTGGACGTCTTAAAGTTTTATGCCAACAAATTGGGCATGACTTACGAAGAGATTAATATCTGGATTTTCTGCATTATCGAACCCATCGTTTTCTTTATCATGTTGGGTATGATTATTCACTTTTATATCAAAATGAAAAACTTACAAAAAAGGATTAGCTAAGTTTTTTGGTGACTAGATAGCCTTTGACAATTGGCTAAAAACAGGCTGAAAGGCGAACGGCATTCCGTGCATTATTGGTTTGCCTACTAATTGTTTACAACTTGTTATTGTAACATAACCACCTGAAAGGTTACCTAAAAGAAATAGACGTATTAAGACAGATTGCAAAAAAATAATCGGTTTATGGGTACAAATAATAAAAAAATATTTGCAATACCGGCTACTAATAATGGGGGGATGGCAAAAATATTTTTCTTGCAAATGATTCCTACAATTGGTTGCAAGCCCTCCCCTATTAAGACTATCAATTTTCGATTTGCCAACTTGGTCGTATTCATTTTTATAATAACTAGCATTGGTTGCCAGAACCAAATAGATAATCAATTCCAAAAAAGGCCTATTGATTGGGAACAAAGATTGAGCGTTATTAATAAACAAATAGATTCATTGGTTGCCGATACGGCAAGAATAGATAGCATGATTCGAGTATTGAGACACAATAAAACAAAAAACAGCCATGCTATTAATCAGCTAAAAAACAATTTTGCTACAGATAGTACTATCCTTTGGGGATTGCAGGGAGAGGAACATGATATTTATGAACCAGGACATTAGAATCCAATGTCGTTTAGTTAAGCATTTGCCACTAATTGCACTAATATGCACGAATGTGCATTATTGGTATTCATTAGTGCAATTAGTGGCAAAAACTAGTATCTATTTGTGCATCTTTATGCCTTTGAGTCTTTTTGGCTAACGCTTAACTAAACGACATTGCATTAGAATCTATTTGAGTTTATAGATTAGAATTAGCTATATAAGCTTATTTGATTGAAACAAGATAAATTTTGCAGTAAAAAATGCAAACCAGTACTACTCGTTTTAGTTGTTTATTATACTTGTATTAAAAAAACTTGAAACATGCCCTTATCGTATTTTTTAATTTATTTACCTCCCCTTTTAATAGGTTATTTTAGTGCATCAAGCGTTTATAAGCACCTAAAGAAAGCAGCTTCCCCCAATAGCAAAATCTTTGCGATGCTTACGTTTTTGATAGTATACCTACTTTGTTTTGTTGTTATGTTTTTATTATCTGTAAAGCGTCCTGTACCCGTTAAACTAAGGCAAGGTAGCTCGGACACTTCCCGTTTTTTAAAGGATACAACGCAAATAGACTCCCCTAATAATTTAAAAAAATAGTTTATGAATAACCTTCCTACCCTTTTTACGCTTTTATTACTCGTCGCAACTGTTTTTTTTACGACGCTACTAATCAATTCGAAATTGACTCCGCAATCAACGGCAAAAACCCTGATTAACATCGGCAGCATATTGCTTGCGTTTGATTTTTTGGTACTTTCTGTCGTCTCTGTTAGGGTTTACATGAGGCATCACCCGCCTCCCCCAGCAAAGATTGAGCAAGACTGTTGCGCTCACCCCGATAATACAACACAGGATACCCTACTTAAAAAGGATAGTACGAAGGCTAACTAATTTTAGTGTATAAATAAAAATGATGGCTAGTTTCTTACTTGTATTTATGTTTTTATGCTTCCTTTTTATCGTTGCTAGTGTTGGTTTATTAGCCCTAAAATGGCATAGAAGACTGTATAAAAATAAAAATAGCAGTAAATTATTGTCGGGGGTAAGTTTGGTTTTAACAGCGTTGGCAGGCATTGTTTTTATAGTTGGTATTGGTTATCCCATCAGTGCCTATTTTTACAATGCAACCCACTGTTCCAAAATAGTAAATAAGGAAACTAATTCTTTAAAACAATTAGATGATGAGCTGACAATAAACTTTAATGCCTACAACAGGATAAAAATGGATACGACAAGATTGGATAGTTTAAAAAAAATGAATCGAAATAAATTGAGAACAGATAGCTTTGCAAATAAATTAAAAATAGATCGTTTGCAAATGGATAGCTTAAACAGAAGAATCTGCCATTTACAATCTATACTCAGCGATTAACCTAAAACAAAAAAAATGGACGGTTTGTTTATTGGATTTCTTTTTTTGGCAGGTATACTCATCAGCTTTTTTGTGGTAATGAAACTTTATAAATCGGTAAGTGCTTCTTCGGGAAAAGTAACAGCGTTATTACTCTCTGCCTGTGTATTTGTTTTAACGATGGGACTGTTATTTATATTGATGTTAGCATATCAAAGTTCGCAAATGAGAAGAGTATATCCGTACGGCAGAGATATAGATACGTCAAAAGTAGATAGCAGCCAATTAGATACCTTTAATAAAAGTAATCGTACAGAACCTGTAACAGATACGCCTAAGGAAACTAGTACCAAAGCCCTAAAATTTAATGCTAGTGAAAGGGCACAATTAAAGCAATCGATAGACGGACATTAGTTTCATTGGAAGAATGAGGTTGAGTGGGTATTTTAAGCAGTAAAGGGTAACATTTAGTTTATTATAAATCATTTAAAAAAATAAAACAACCATCAAAATGTTTACGGCGTATCTACCCATATTAATTATATTGGCAATTCCCATCCTAATCGCTTATTTGAGGGCTAAGAAGGTGTATGAAAAACATAAAGCACTTGGCAGCACCAATATAGCAGCAAGGGCTTTAGGTACTTTTGTGGGCATAATAGCTGTTATTGTTATTCCCTTATTTATAGTATTGGGTTTATTAATCAGTACAATGTTTAGTCGTGGTCATCCGGGAGGTTATGATAGGGAAAGAGTCCCGGTTGATACGCTCAGAATAGATAGTTCGAAAATGGATACAACGAAAAATAAGTAATCGTTTTAAATAGGTATTATTATGGTAGCGTTAATTGTTATTTTGTTGATAATTGGATCCATTAGTTTTTTTATTACTAAAAAGGTATATAAACGGAATATCGAAAAAAAGAAATCTACTTTATTTTCGCTGAGCCTTGTCACTTTTGGTGGTTCTTTTATAACGATGAGTACCCCTATCGTTATTATTTTCTTTTTAGCTAATTTAAAGTGTAACAGGGGCAATCCAAATGATAGAGAGGGCGTAAAAGCCGATTCTACCATACCCTTATCTGATAGTTCAAAATTTGATAGTAACCAAGTGGATACAAATGCTAGCACCTATTCCAACAAATATTCTAGTCATTTAAAATAGCCTTCTTCTAATAATCAGTTCAGCCATTAGAAGGTTGGGAACAAACCCCATCCACGCATCAATCATATACAAATGCAAGGGAGAAATCACAAAAATGGCAGAAAGAATAATGCGCCACGTACGTAATGTAATAGCCGAAAAGGTAAGTGCATAGCTTCTAATCATAAATTGCTTGTGCAATGTAAAATTCTTTTGCAACGCTGTTTGGTATGCTTTTAAAGTAAACCAAAACCATAAACTATCAAGTATCAAAAAGGCGAGTTTAGACGGCCACAAGCCACTTGCATAGATAGCCATAATAAACCCTGTGGGAAAATTGATGCACAAAACAGCCACTACATACACTTTACCCAACACTTTGTGTAGATTTTTGTAATGAAGTAACAGGAAGGAAGAAAACTGGGTGAATCCTGCTATCAGTGTAAACAAGCTGGTAAATACATGAATGTAAAAAGCATACAGCCAAACTTTTATGTGTATATAATCTTGTTTCTGACTAAGGAATTCGTATTGTAAATTGAATCCTGCATAGCCTAGAATCATCCGGAGCATCAAAAAAGTAGCGATACACATTATCAGATAAAAGACCATATCCTTTAAAGTTTCTATGACTATTCTTTTCAATGTAATATTTTTTATTTTGTGAAGTTATGGGAATGATGATATCCAAAGAGGTACCAATTTGCCCATCACCCAACCTGCAAACAGGAGTAGGGTAAGCATAGCATCTGATATATACAACCATTTTATTGGGGGTATCCTTGCCTGAAACAGCCCGAATGCCATAATTATACAATTTATTGGTTTGATTATGTATCACTTACGCAGCTTGCGATCTCCAACTTTGCGTTGTAATAATTTAATTACAAAAATAAAATATTTAATTATGAAAAAGATCTATTTGGCAATTGTACTTATTGGCATTATTAGTATTACAAGGGGGCAAGGCAATGTGGTGATGGGAAAAAGTCAATTGAACCTAGGCTTGGGTTTTTCCGATTGGGGAACACCCCTATATGTAGGTATAGATTATGGTGTTTCGAGGAGTGTAACGGTTGGCGGCGAATTGTCTTTCAGGTCGTACAACGAAGATTGGGATCATTCCTATTATAGGCGCAGTATTACGGGCATCTCTGGCAATGCTAACTATCATTTTAATACCGTTTTAGAGATTCCTAGAGACTTTGATTTTTATGCGGGACTGAATTTAGGTTTTTATCTATGGTCTACTGCTGCTAATGGATACCAAGGCAGCAATAGCTCGGGGTTGGATTTGGGTGCACAAGTAGGTGGAAGATACTTTTTTACGCACAAGTTTGGTATTAATCTCGAGTTTGGTGGCGGCAATGCTTTTTCGGGAGGTAAAGTAGGTATTACTTTGAAGTTGAATTGATTAATACAATTGTGTAGTAATTATCCCTCAAACAATCAGCATCTAGTTCAAGTATATTGATGAATATAATTATAAAGGCAGCATAGATTCATCTGTATGCTGCCTTTAATTGTATTAAAACATATTTTACTCGCCTTATGGGGCAGGTGCAGGAGGTGGTGGAGGAGGCATCATTTTTTTCATCATTGCCTTTTGGCTTTCAGCAAATAGTTTGGCTTTATCCTCGCCAAGAATTTCCTTTAGCTTGGCTTTTTGAGCTTCCATCATTTCTTTTCCCTTTGCTTTCTTATCATCCTCAGACAATGAAGCATCTTTTTTTAGTTCTTCATGCTTTTTGTGAGAATCTTCTAGGGCATCTTTTACTTTTTGAACCTGATCATCGGTTGCGCCAATATCTTTTAATGATTTTGTTAGCTGCGCTTCTCTTTCGGCTTTCTTTTTTGCTCGATCTTCTTTACCCATCGGTAGAGGGTCTTGCTTTTGTGGTACAGTTGGGGGCGCATCTTGTGCATTTGCGGCAAAGGCAAATAATCCTGTTGTTAAAAGGATTAAAATCGTTTTTTTCATAATTTAATTTTTAATTTGAGTAGTAAAGAAACAAAAGATTTTGAATGCAATACTACAATTAACAGAATAGTAGGATAAAGTTGCCAAGTAATAGGCGAACCAAATAAAAGTGGGTGCCCGAAATCGGATTCGAACCGACACATCCTTGCGAATGCTGCGACCTGAACACAGTGCGTCTACCAATTTCGCCATTCGGGCATATTTGTAAAAATAAAGAGAAAGATTTAAGTAGTTCTTTAAAATAATATTAATAAAGTTCCGTTAATGATACAGAAACAAAAAACACTATAATCGTCTATTGGAAAAGAGAAGTGTTGAGAAGTATAAGTTGATTTAATTTTTGTGCATTAGATAGCATTAAATTTGCATTGTTTTCAAACTCAATAAAAAAATTTACCACCATGATTTCTAGAAAGAATAAGTTCAAAACAATCTTCATGCTAGTTTTACTAGCTACGTCATTTGTTGGGTACGCTCAAAAGAATAGTCCTTGGAAAAAGTTGACCGAACAAACTACTTCTGGAGTTTTCTTTGGATTGGGCAGACATTTATATAGCTTATCTAGTGGCCAATATTTTGCTTTATATCTTAAGAACTACAATGCTATGACTGTAAAGATAAGTGGGAAAATAGTAGCGCAAACAACCTGTGGCACAGAGATCGTTGTAAGTTTCACCAACACACTCGTACCCAATCAAGAGGCATCTGGAGATAGTATAAATGGTCAGGTAGGTGTAGTTACACCCGATGACTGTGCAGGTAAAAAACGATATGTAAACCAAAAATTTGTTGGCACAAATAGGATACAAGATATTGTTTTACGAGATGTTCAAGTTCAAACTCTCGATGGTGCTTATGTTCCAAAAGATGTACAACCTTTTTCTAGCAATGCAGCTAGCACAGTTCCAACAGTTATCAATAAGGCAGTTAAATTCAATGATATCAGATTACCACAAGACTCTTTACTGAGTGTTATTGATGGATTAAGAAATAAAAACAGGAATCTGCAAGATTCAATTAGCAGTTTAAATTCATTGCTATCTGCAAAAGGTATAAAGCGTTAACACTGTCACTGTATTTTAAGAGGATACTATTCATATACAATATTAAGATTACTTACTTTAGCGATAAATCCCTTTTAAAATATATCAAAAGGGATTTATTGTTTTGAGCGTTGAGAATTTAATAATTTGATAGTGTGATTTTGCCATCGATTAGGATTAAAGGAATAATTAAAGTCCATTTTAATTGTTAAAAAGGAATCAGTATTTGAAACTTGTTGTGTTCTTTTAATTTTTCATCCTCGTATAAATCAAATGAAAACCATCCACCATGTACAAAATTGCTATTATCCAAAACTAGGTTATCGTCTTTAGGATTTTTTATTTCAAACAATTCCGTTCCATTTCCTTCAAAGAACACGATACGATATTTATGTAATTTAGGTTGGGGCAATTTTATTGAAACAGAATTGGTAGCCTCGGTGGTAAAGACAAATTTAGAAGACTTCCATGTTATTTTTGGCAGATAAGGTTTGATTATAAAACTTATGGAATCCAATCTGTTTAGCGTATCTTTTCTCTGCGATAACGAATCCCGAAGATGTCTAAAATTCCTTAGTTCAATCCGCTCATAAAGCGAATCAGTTGTTCTTTTATAAATATTTAGATACGGGTTGGAGGCAGGACTGATACCAACAGAGGACTCGTTAAATGCATTATCGTCGTTATTGTCACTTATCAGATTTTGATTAGAAAGAGTAAGGGGTAAGCGCATTTTATTGAATGAGAACAAACCCAATGACTTAGAAAAAAAATATTGCCCCCCCTGCAAAACATAAAAGATGCGATAAAAAACCTTTACACCTTTGGGCATTCTATCATCAAGCACACCATTATGAGGCAATTCAGGTGATTGTGCCGAATATATAGTAGAGAAGAAATGGGTACTATCAAACGAGCGTTGTAAGGCCAACTGGATACAGTTATCTCCAAATCTGCTAGTCCAAGCAATAAGTATTTTATTATCGTTGATATCCCTAATGGTAAAACTAGGAAGCGTATCTTGTGCTTTTACACTATTGAAAACCAAACAAAAAGCAATTATTGAAGCTATCTTTCTCATTGGGGCAAATATACTAATATGGGTTATTGGATGTTATAGACTAAGCTTGTAATATATTTGTTAATTATCAAAGGCTGGTCGGAGAACAAAAAACAGATGACACATCTTACAAGTTTAATCATTTCTACTATGGATAAACTACTTAGTCAAAAATTCAGATTTTTCACCTTCTTATCGATCATATTGGTAGTCTTCATTCATTGTTATAATTTACAAAATCGCTATCTACAACCTTTTACCATAGTAGAAGAACCATTGACTGTAACCACTTTTGTAGAATATTGGGTTTGCAATGGATTAGTTCGATTTATTATTCCATTGCTTTTTATTATTTCGGGTTTTCTTTTTGCATCAGGAGATGAGCAATCGTATAAGTTTAGGATATTGAAAAGATTAAGAACTTTATTGTTTCCTTACCTCATCTGGAGCGCGATAACACTAATACTAACCTATTGGTTTCAACAGTTTCCTGCTTCTTCCCAAGTTTTAAAGGATGCACGATTAGATCAATTAGGTGATAACAGACCTTATTCGCAGTTTGCCTGGAGCGACCTGTTGTTACGATGGACCTTGTTTCCAAATGCATTTCAATTATGGTTTTTACGTTGTTTGTTTGTATATAATCTAGCCTATCCCCTTCTGCTCAAAGCCTTAACCTATTATCCAAAAATTTGGTTTTCGATAGTTTCTTTTCTTTGGATAGCCTCTTTTGGCGCACACTTTATGGAAGGAGAAGGTCTGTTATTTTTTTCTTTGGGAATTTACAGTCAAAAAGGACCATTAAATATTAAAAAAACTACTACTTTGCTTCAACCCAAAAGATGGATAGGCGTTTATTTAGTTGCAAGTATTTTAAAAACCTTTCTAGCTTTTTACTTTAAATGGGACTTAACCAGTTTTATTATCTTATCTATATTTCATAAGACAACCGTGCTTTCAGGACTAATTGTAGTTTGGTTTAGCTTAGATAGATTAATAATTATTTGTATGAGACGACCTTGGTTTGTATCTCTTTGCTCCTACTCATTTTTCATCTATGCCATTCATGTACCCTTTGTATGTTATGCAATATGTTATTTGTATAGGTATTATCCTTTTTTACTTCATCATCGTTTACTTTTATTCTGCTTACATCCAATAGCAACTATCCTTACAGCGCTGTTGATAGGAAAAGGGTTCAAATTGATTTCACCAAAACTATATGCCTTATTTACAGGCGGAAGAGGATAAGCAAAAAAAATTTACCTATTTTACCATAGATTTGTCGCCTATAACATAGCTTATGAAGGCATTGCAGATGGTAGATACAAAGACCCAGTATCTAAAAATTAAGAATGAGGTAGATGCAGCAATACACGAAGTTTTAGATTCAGCAGCATATATTGGAGGAAAAGCGGTTCAGGAGTTTGGGAATGCTTTGAATGAGTATATCGGTAGCAAGTTCACCATTACTTGTGCCAACGGTACCGATGCTTTGCAAATAGCCATGATGGCTTTAGACTTGCAGCCCGGTGATGAAGTAATAACCCCTTCGTTTACGTACATTGCTACTACAGAAGTAGTTGCGTTACTCCGCTTGAAGCCCGTTTTTGTAGAGGTAGATAAAAAGACTTTTTGTATTGACCCAGAGGCTATCAGAAAAGCAATTACGCCCAAAACTAAAGCCATTGTTCCTGTTCATTTGTATGGTCATGCAGCGCCGATGGAAGAGATAATGGCCATTGCAAAAGAATACAATCTTTTTGTAATTGAAGATAATGCCCAAGCCATTGGTTGCGACTACACTTTCAGCGATGGTACCGTTAAGAAGACTGGAAGTATTGGGCACATTGGTTGTACTTCTTTTTATCCTAGCAAGAATTTGGGTGCTTACGGTGATGGGGGCGCAATCTTTACCAATGATGCTGCATTAGCAGATAAGATTAAAATGACTGCAAATCATGGTCAGAAGGTTCGTTACCTGCATGACCTGGTTGGTTGTAATTCTAGATTAGATGCAATCCAAGCAGCCATATTGAATGTAAAATTGAAAAGGTTGGATAGTTATAATGCTGCCCGTCAGGCGGCAGCGGCTTATTATACAAAAGCTTTTGAAGGAATAGATTGGATCACTACCCCATATACGGCACCTTATTCTACCCACGTTCACCACCAATATACGCTATTGTTAAATGGAGTTGATAGAGATGAACTAAGTGCATATCTGACCTCAAAGGGGATTCCTAACATGATTTATTACCCAGTTCCGGGACACAAGCAGAAAATGTTTTCAAACTTTGGATTGAATAACGTTGATTTGCCAATTACAGACTGGCTTACTGAAAGGGTTATTTCATTGCCCATTCATACAGAACTAGAGGTGGAGCAATTGGCTTTTATCACTTCAGAAGTACTTAAATTTTAAATAATCAAAAGAACATAATATATGAAAATAGCCGTTGTTGGAACCGGTTACGTAGGATTAGTCTCAGGTACATGTTTCGCTGAAACTGGTAACAAAGTTGTTTGTATCGATATCGATCAAAGAAAAGTTACTAAATTATCTAATGGTGAGATTACTATTTATGAACCTGGCTTGGAGAAGATATTCCTAAGGAATCTAAATGAAGGAAGACTAACGTTTACAACTAATCTGGAAGAAGGAATTAAAGATGCGGCTGTAATCTTCCTAGCATTACCAACGCCTCCCGGTGCTGATGGAAGTGCTGACCTGAAATATGTTCTAGGTGTAGCAGATCATCTGGGGAAAATACTAACTGATTATAAAGTTATTGTAGATAAGAGTACTGTTCCGGTTGGTACAGCTGCCAAAGTTCATGCTGCCATTGCTGCTAACTATAAGGGTGATTTTGATGTGGTGAGTAACCCAGAATTCTTGCGGGAGGGTGTTGCGGTAGAAGACTTTATGAAACCTGATAGGGTCGTTATAGGTGCTGGTTCCGAAAGGGCAAAGAAAGTAATGGGTGAATTATATGCACCTTATGTACGCCAAGGAAATCCGGTAATCTTTATGGATGAGAAGAGTGCAGAACTTACTAAATATGCTGCTAATTCATTCCTTGCCACTAAGATTTCTTTCATGAATGAAATAGCTCAGCTTTGTGAAAGGCTAGGTGCTGATGTAGATATGGTTCGTCGTGGAATTGGGAGCGATGACAGAATTGGTAAACGTTTCCTTTTCCCAGGAATCGGTTATGGTGGTAGCTGTTTCCCCAAAGATGTACAGGCGTTGATTATGTCTGCAGAAGAAGTTGGATACGACTTTCAGATATTGAAGGCTGTTGAAGATGTAAATGAAAAGCAAAAGCTTCATTTGATTCCTAAGATCAAAGCCTTCTACAACAACGATTTGAAAGGAAAGCATTTTGCTTTGTGGGGATTGGCTTTCAAACCGAATACAGATGACATTCGTGAAGCACCAGCTTTATATTTGATTGATGCTTTGTTGGAAGCAGGTGCAACTGTAGCTGCATTTGATCCTGAAGCTGCTGAAAATGTAAAGGGAGTAGTGGGCGACAAAATCACTTATGGCAAAAGCCAATACAGTGTATTGGACAAAGCAGACGCATTGATTATTGCCACAGAATGGTCAGAGTTCAGAACACCTGATTTTGAATTCATGGAGAAACTATTAAAAGCGAAAGTGTTGTTTGATGGTCGTAACCTGTTTGATTCAAAACAAATGAAGGAACAAGGATATCATTATGAAAGTATTGGCAGACCATGATAATAAAATAATTTACAATTGATAAATAAGACAAATGAAAAGAGTATTAATAACTGGTGCAGCAGGATTCCTTGGGTCTCACCTGTGTGATAGATTTATTAAAGAAGGATACCACGTAATTGGAATGGATAACCTGATTACAGGTGACTTAAAGAACATTGAGCATCTTTTCCCACTACAGCATTTTGAATTTTATAATCACGACGTTTCTAAGTTCATACACGTTCCGGGTAATTTAGATTATATCCTTCATTTTGCCTCTCCTGCTAGTCCGATAGATTATCTAAAGATACCTATTCAGACGCTTAAAGTGGGTTCTTTAGGAACACATAACTGTTTGGGATTGGCGAAAGCAAAAGGCGCAAGAATGTTGATTGCTTCTACCAGTGAGGTCTATGGCGATCCTTTAGTGCATCCTCAAACTGAAGAATATTGGGGTAATGTAAATCCTATTGGCCCTCGTGGAGTATATGATGAAGCAAAGCGTTTCCAAGAGGCTATTACGATGGCTTACCATACATTCCATGGAGTGGAAACCAGAATCGTTCGGATCTTCAATACCTACGGGCCAAAGATGCGTCTGAATGATGGTCGTGCATTACCTGCATTTATTGGTCAGGCATTACGTGGAGAGGATTTAACCGTATTTGGTGATGGTTCTCAAACCCGTAGCTTCTGCTTTGTAGATGATTTAGTTGAAGGTATTTATAGACTATTATTGAGCGACTATGCTTACCCAGTAAACATTGGAAATCCTAATGAGATATCGTTGAAGGACTTTGCAGAAGAAGTATTAAAACTCACAGGTTCTGATGTGAAGATTGTATATAAGGACTTGCCTAAGGATGATCCAAAGCAACGTCAACCAGATATTACAAAGGCGAAGGAACTATTAGGTTGGGAGCCTAAGGTTGGTCGTGCAGAAGGATTGAGGATTACGTATGAATACTTCAAATCACTTCCTCCTTCCGAGTGGATGAAACTTCCAAAAGAGTTTATAAGTAATAAATAAAGAATTGACACAAGGGATAAGTCATAAGTCTTCAGGCATAAGGAATGTGTAATGAAAAGTGTAAATAACAAATTAACTATTAAATTTTACTGCTTATGACTTACGACTTACCACTTACGACTTACGACTCACTTATAACTAAACAAAGTAAAATTGCAATAATAGGTTTGGGCTATGTTGGACTCCCCATAGCCCTTTCTTTTGCCCGTCATCTGTCAGTAATCGGATTCGACATCAACGAGCAAAGGATTGCATTGATGCAGCAAGGTATTGACCCAAGTAATGAATTGACGGCTGCTGAATTTAACGACCGCGATATTCTTTTCACTTCTTCAATAGAAGATTTAAAACAAGCTTCTTTCTACATTGTCGCAGTGCCCACTGCTGTTGATGCCCATAATATTCCGAATCTTACCTATTTAAAAAGGGCGTCTGAAACGATTGGGAAGGTAATTACCAAAGGGGACTATGTTGTTTTTGAATCCACTGTTTATCCCGGCTGCACAGAGGAAGATTGTCTGCCAATTATTGAAAAGATAAGTGGATTAAAAGTGGGCGCCGATTTTAAGTTGGGCTATTCTCCCGAAAGAATTAATCCAGGTGATAAAATACACACGATAGAAAATATTATAAAAGTAGTAGCTAGCAGTGATAAAGAATCATTGGAAGCAATTGCAGCTGTCTATTCTATCGTTGTAAAAGTAGGAATTCATAAAGCCTCGAGTATCAAAGTGGCAGAGGCTGCTAAGATAATCGAGAATACACAGCGCGATCTAAACATTGCATTGATGAATGAGCTCTCTATTATCTTCGATAAAATGGGTATTAATACTTTCGAGGTCTTAGAGGCTGCTGCCACTAAATGGAACTTCCTTAAGTTTACCCCGGGCTTGGTTGGCGGACATTGCATTGGCGTAGACCCTTATTATCTTACCTATAAGGCGGCTAAACTGGGGTACTCCTCCAAAATTATTGCTGCAGGGCGTTACATCAATGATGGAATGGGAAGTTATGTTGCCAAGAAAGTTATTCAGCATATCATCAAGTATAGTTCAGATGTGAAGGCTGCAAAAGTGTTAGTGATGGGAGCCACTTTTAAAGAAAATGTTACTGATATCCGAAACAGCAAAGTGGCAGATGTGGTAAAAGCGCTGAAAGACTATCACCTTAATGTAGAAGTTACGGATGCCTTTGCTAGTAGTGACGCACTAAAAGCGGAGTACGGATTTCCTCTAACCAGTAAAATTGCTTCGGATTATGATGCAGTCATTGTTATTGTGCCTCATAGCCTCTATAAAGATTTTGATAACAGTTATTTTACTTCCATCACAAAGAAAGATGCGTTGATAGCGGATATAAAAGGAATTTATCGAGGTAAAATAAGCAGTAGAAAGTATTGGAGTTTGTAGCAGTTAACCGAATTAACGTTAACCGTCAACCAATGTGTCGTTTCCCTTTACGGTTAACAAAATAAAAATAAACAGCAAATTATATGTACAAGCCTTTAGTAGTTATCACAGGAAAGAATGGACAGTTGGGTTGGGAATTAGCCCAGCTAAAATCGTTGAATACTTTTCAGTTCGACTTCCTTTTTATAGATAAGGAAGAGTTAGATTTATCCAATCCCGAGTCTATCCCTGCTTTCTTTAAGCAGCATAAACCGCAATATTTTGTCAATTGTGGCGCCTATACCCTTGTAGATAAGGCAGAAACAGAAAAGGAACTCACTCGTGCCATCAATGCAACTAGTGTAGGTGTGATTGCTGCCGAATGTGCTGCCATTGGTTGTACCTTAATTACCATCTCTACCGATTATGTTTTTGATGGCAATGGCACATCCCCTTATCTTCCGAATCAAGTAACTGACCCATTAAATCACTATGGCCTCACCAAACAGGAAGGCGAGCAATTGGCGCTGCAAAATAATCCCAAAACAATTATCATCCGTACATCATGGGTATATAGTACGCATGCAAACAATTTTGTAAAAACCATGCTTCGTCTGATGAAGGAGCGTGAAGAATTGAAGGTAGTTTCCGATCAGGTCGGATCACCTACTTATGCGGCTGATTTTGCAGAGGCCATCATTCAAATGATCGAGCAGTTAGAAAGTGGATCTACACATTATGGCATCTATCACTACAGCAATAGTGGGGTTATTTCCTGGTACGATTTCGCAGTTGCCATAAAAAATATTGCAGGTCTTTCTTGCAATGTTTTGCCTATTCCTACCACTGCTTTTCCTACTCCTGCAAAGCGCCCGGCTTATTCTGTTTTAGATAAAGAATCTATCATTAAGGACTATGAAATAAAACTGATTGACTGGAAAGTGAGTTTAAAAAAGTGTATACACGAGTTGAAGTAGTTTAAATAAATGAATTAGAAAAGAGCTTAAATCTTGTGATTTAAGCTCTTTTCATTTAATATACTTGCAACAATGAAACGTTTCTGATTGCAACAAAAGGGTAAGTAATAAAATTACTGTAGATAGTTACTTAAAAAATGCCCTCTCTTATTCATTAATTAAAAAAAATCATTCTCACTCCTTACCTTAGCCCGATGCAAAAGAAACTGTTTCTCCTTGATGCCTTCGCACTCATATTCCGTGCTTATTATGCCCTCATCCGTAGCCCTCGTATTACCAGTAAGGGTAAAAACACGAATGCACAATTTGGTTTTACCAATGCTTTGGTAGACCTGATGACGCGTGAGAAACCAACGCATCTTGCCGTATGTTTTGATATGGAAGGACCCACAGAACGTCATATAGACTTTGCCGACTATAAAGCCAACCGTCAAGAGGCACCCGAAGATTTAATTCTTGCAATACCCGACATCAAACGATTAGTTGAAGCTTTCAACATACCCGTTATTGGCGTAAAAGGTTATGAAGCCGACGATGTAATTGGTACCCTCGCTTGGGAAGCACACGATGCGGGTTACGAAGTATTTATGGTGACGCCCGATAAAGATTATGGTCAGTTGGTACGTGATGGAATCAGCATATACAAGCCCGGATATAGTGGAGGAGATATTGAGATAATGGGTCCTAAAGAAGTGTGTGAAAAGTGGAACATTGAACGGGTAGACCAAGTAATAGATATCTTAGGGTTGATGGGGGATGCAGTGGATAACATACCAGGCATTGCAGGCGTAGGAGAAAAGACGGCCGCCAAACTGTTGAAAGAATTCGATACCCTTGAAGGCGTATTGGCAAATGCAGAAAGTATAAAAGGGGCATTAGGCGAAAAAGTTCGTGCGGGAAAAAAGAATGCAATACTCAGTAAGAAACTTGCAACCATCATTACCAATGTACCAGTTGAGTTTCATGAAGAGAATTTCAGACAGAAAGAATGGAATAAGGAAGCATTACATGAAATTTTTACTGAGCTGGAATTCAGAACAATGGCAGTGCGGATTTTGGGTCAATCATTACCCTTACCAACTCCGTCTTCTAACTCTTCAAAAAAAGCTTCGGCTAGTGCACCCACCAATCAAGGGAATCTGTTCGAGCCTATTACAACTTCTCCAATGGCTCCTCCCCCACCGCCTAAAGCAGATTTACCCATTGTAGGTTTATTTGGAAGTGTATTCGACCAGCCCATTCCAATCACAAGCGCCCCATCTTCTAATCCTTTAGGCGATGGGGATATTGCTTCCTCCCCATCAGGAGTTGGCGTGAGGAATATAAACAATACTCATCATGAATATGAACTTGTAGATACAACCGATAAGATTGAAGCATTAATCAACAAGCTTTCTTCTTATACCGAGATATGCTTCGATACCGAAACTACTCATATAGATGCCAATCAGGCAGACTTGGTAGGATTGAGTTTTTCGGTACAAAAAGGCGAAGGCTATTATATTCCTTGCCCTTTTGATAGAGAAGGTACTGTGGCTATCCTAAATCAATTAAAGCCTTTGTTTGATGAGGACAAGATAGTTTGGGTTGGTCAGAACATTAAATATGACCTCTTGATGTTGAAATGGTATGGCTTCGAATTGAAGGAAAACGTTTATGATACCATGCTTGCCCATTACGTAATAGAACCAGAAGGAAGGCGCAGTATGGATTTATTAAGTATTCAGTACCTTAACTACGAACCTGTACACATTGCTGAATTGATTGGTAAAAAAGGAGCAGGGCAAGGGACTATGCGTGATGTAGAAATTGAGAAAGTAAAAGAATATGCAGCTGAAGACGCCGACATCACGCTACAGTTAAAGAAGGTATTTGAACCTTTAGTAAAATCTAAGGAAGTAGAAAGGGTTTTAGAATCTGCAGAGAACCCATTGGTAAAAGTATTGACTGATATGGAGTTTGAAGGGGTAAGGATAGATATGAACTTCTTAAAAGAATACAGTGTAGAACTAGAGAAAGACGCTAAGATTTTCGAGAACAATGTATACGACCAAGCAGGAGTACGTTTCAATTTGGCATCACCAAAGCAACTAGGGGAAGTATTGTTTGATAAACTAAAACTAGACCCTAAAGCCAAGAAAACAAAAACCGGGCAGTATGCAACAGGGGAAGATGTTTTACAGAAGTTAGCTCACCAAAATAAAATAGTGGCAGATATACTAGGTTTCAGGCAACTAACAAAACTAAAAAGTACCTATGTAGATGCCTTTCCGTTAATGGTGAATCAAAAAACAGGTCGGGTACACACTAGCTATGCACAAGCAGTGGCAGTAACAGGAAGACTGAGTAGCAATAACCCAAATCTACAAAACATACCAATCCGCTCCGAAAAAGGAAGAGAAATAAGAAAAGCATTTATTCCTAGGGATGAAAAACATATACTGGTAAGTGCCGATTACTCTCAGATAGAACTACGTATTGTAGCTGCAATGAGTGGCGACCCCAATATGTGTGAAGCTTTCAGACAAGGTAAGGATATCCATACTGCCACTGCTGCAAAAGTTTATGGAATAGATGAAAGTAAAGTAACTAAAGAGCAACGGTATAAAGCTAAGAGTGTAAACTTCGGGATTATCTATGGACAAGGGGCTTTTGGCTTAGCAGATAACTTAGGCATTGCCCGTTCGGAAGCAAAAGAAATCATAGACAATTATAAGAAAGAGTTCGTGGGCATCACCACCTACATGACCGACATTGTAAACTTTGCGCAAGAGAATGGATATGTTGAGACTTTATTAGGCAGAAAGCGTTGGTTGCGGGATATTTCTTCCAGCAACTTTACGGTAAGGGGATTTGCAGAACGAAATGCAGTAAATAGTCCCATACAAGGCACGGCTGCAGATATGATAAAATTAGCGATGATTAACATTCACCAAGCAATAAAAGAACAGAAGCTACAATCAAAAATGATTTTACAAGTACACGATGAATTAGTATTCGATGTACTCAAAGATGAGATAGATATATTGAAACCACTTATACTAGAGGGGATGAAATCTGCCTTAAAACTTCCTAATAATGTTCCAGTAGAAGCTGAAGTGGGTATAGGGGAAAATTGGTTAGAAGCGCACTAATGTAGTAGCAACGCAACATCAAATTAAGCAAATTAATATTAAGTTAAAAGGCAGGGAATATAAGATTAACTCTAACTAACCATCGAGATGACGCATACAACATCAAATAAAACTCTCCCTACGACAATGGATCTACTATTCTATGTACACAATCAAAGGAGGCTGTTCCAGTCCTTATAACATATTAATCTTGTAACTTAACCAACTTGCCCCCTTATATATTCAACCTTTAGTAACGACCAATCCATTACAGCGTCTTGAACTTCATTTCGAGATTCATTAAATAGATGGTGATGTAGACTTGCTGGGTAAGACCCTTAGCAAATAAATAGATAATTATGAGTTTATATTATCAACAATCCGCAGCCCAATTCACAGGATAAGTCAGGAAGTAGATCTTCATATTAGTACCAATAGCAAAAAGTATTTTCCTTTTTGCTATTGGTTACGACCTGATATTAATTAAAAAAAATTATGGCACCAGCACTTTGCCAATATACAATTTAGTTCCATTAGATTGTATTGATAGAATATAAAGCCCTGTTGTAAACGGTTTGCTTACGGTATAAACACTAGTCTCGGCAGTTAATGCCACATTCTTGCTAGTAATCATTTTACCATCTATTCCGTATACAGAGATAATCCCTTTGCTAAAATTAGCCCCAGGAACTTTTAAGAAAATGACGTTTCCTACTACATAGGTTTTAACTTGAAGTTCACTTGACAAATGAGTCCTTACTTGTATAGTTCTGGAATAAGTTTTCTTCCCATTGTCATTTGTTTGAGCAATACGATAATAGTTTAAAGTGAGAGGCGATTTGTCAGTGAAAGTATAATTTGAAAGCCCAATGCTCGTTTTGTTATCCGAAGCTATGGTAGTGATCGCACTAAAGTCGACACCATTGTTACTTTTTTCGATAGTAAAAAAGCTATTATTAAATTCATTTTTTGCGCCCCATTGTAGCAGTATACTTTTGTCTAAGAGCGTACTATTAAAATAAACCCAGTCTATTGGCAGCGAAGTACAAGTGCCCGCTGTAATTGCGACCATTCCGTCAGCTATACTCAATGCGCCACTTGTAGTAAACACCCGTCCATTGATGGAGTCACCTGTATTTAAAACTACTTGTCCATTATTACAGATAATTGTTCCGTTAAAGACTGAGTTGTTATTAATATTAACGGCCCCTTCTACCTTCCAAAATACATTTTTTGCTTGAGCTCCATTCTGTAATACCACTTTAGAAAAGGTACTTGTGGAGAGTGCTCCATTTATTTTGATGATAAAAACCGCATCGGCATTGCCTTGTGCATTTAAAAACACCGTACCTGTTAATGCAGTTGCTGCATTTAACAAATAGGTATGAGGTGTAAGAACCAAATTGTTCCCGAATTGTGCAGGGAACAATAACTCGATATCTGGTGTGAGGATATCAATGTAGTTGTATACTTTCAGTAAATCTGAGGCACAAGCTGCTGTAGAAAAATCTGGCTTAGGGTGTATAGTTCCTGTTACAAAAAGAGCATTAAAGCCTTCTGTTAGCCCAACATCAGTACCCACATCGCCTACAATATGGCTAACCCCACTGTTGGTAACAGCCCCATTACCAGAGAAGACAGCATAACAGCCAGCAGAACCTAGAACGGGGGATGTTGGCCCAGTAAGTATTGGCGCATTACAACCTGTAGGTATGGAAGTTGTCGAGCCAACTACCGTAATCGCACCGGTTGTGGATAGAAACCGTCCTTCGAGCGAATCGCTTGTGTTTATATTGATGGCAGCATTGTTGGCAATCACCGTTCCCCGCATAAATGTTCCTGATGCCATACTTACCAAGCCTTCTACTTTCCAGAAAACATTACAAGCCTGACTGCCATTAATCAATCGTATCTTAGAAGAAGCGAATGTGGAAAAAGCACCTTGTAGTTGAAAGATAAACACGGCATTGGGATTGCCCTTGGCATCTAGAAACAAGTTGCCATTTAATGTGGACGTACTAAATATTTTATATACTCCTGCTATTAGTGTATCACCATTTCCGAGTAATGACGAGGGAAACAAGGTGGGAATTGCACTATTTAATTGATTATAAGCAATCAGCAAATCTGTCGCACTCGCCGCACTAGCCCCATCCTGATTGTGCATTACACCATTAACATTACCAAAACCAGTGATAGGACCATTGTTGGTACCTATGTTGCCCGTGTAGTTTGAGGGACCACTATTGGTAACAGCTCCGTTAGTAGAGAAAAGGACAAAATCGGCGACAGTACCTAATGTTGGTGCTTGTGCAGAATTTATAATAGGCAATGCTAGTATCAAAATGATGGTAAGAATAGACTGAAACAGGGTGTTTGTAACTTTAATCTTCGATGTGTTAGATATATTTTTTTTCATTCTACAAAGGTGGATGTGGCGATGTGTTTGCCAATTACACAATTGCAGATAAAATTTACATAATTAATTAGGTTTGATAAAGTGTAAGATATGAATGATGGTACGAATAGTATTGTATTCTTATATGATAGGCCAGAAACTTTACCCTAATCTTGTTAATGTTTGCTACCTACTTATAAAACCCTCCTACATACCTGAAAAAATTTGCGCAATACCTCAATAAGTCTACCAAATACTTTGCAAACTTTTCCCAATACTTTGCAAAGTATACGCCATGCTTTGCAAAGTTTCCCCAATACTTTGCAAGGTTTTCGCCCTAGTTTGCAAGATTTACAACTAGAATATACCGATTTTACACCCCTTTTAGCTTTTGTAGAAACAAAGCGAGCCCTTTTTTCTTATCCTCTGTTAATTGATAGCTGATATCTTGGGTATAATACCTCTTTAAATCATAGAATGGATAAGGATTTTCAGCAATTACTTCCGCAAGATTTGAAAGTCCGTATTGATTGGCGGCATTAAACTCTGCAATAAAATCATCAGGAAGCGGTTTGTTGGCAACCCAGGCAGCAAACACAAATGGCAAGCCCGTATAAGCCTTCCAAGCAGCAGCCAAGTCGTAGCTATAAGGCGAGATAGCTCTTTGTTCAAACGCTCTATCTCCAATTACAACCCCCGCAGTCGTTCCTTTTATCTCTTTTTGATAACCGGGTTTTGCATCTTCAATGAGTACTTCTTTTTTCCAATATTCCTTCATCAAAATTTTAAAAAGATTAATAGACGTTTTACTCTGATAATCCAATAAAACCTTTTCAACCTGTTCTATCGGCACTTCACTAAACAAACAAACCGACGCCACTGCATCATTGGCACCAATACAAATGTCGGTAACAATATACGCCTCCTTTAATTGGGGAATAATAGCCACAGGCACCAAACCAACATCAATTTTGTCGGCTAGTAACATCGTTGCTATCGAAGAAGGATATTGCTCAATCAAATCAATCTTATCTAGAATGCCGCTTCTTTTAACCCCGTACAACAAGGGTTTAGTATTTAAATAACTTACCGCCCCTACCTTTATTTTCTCCACTAAATTTCTTTTTTCGCCCCAAAGAAAACATATTTATGGTGGCAAACTATATTTTCTTACCACATAGCCACAACAGGCACATAGAATTGAAAAAACAATGCAAAAAGCTTTTCACTTTTAAGGTCACATAGACCGAAATACAGTAACCAATTAATTCTTTTTCAATATTTACCTGTGTAAACTAATCCAAAATGCTTTGTGTCTATGGTATCTATCTGGTAAATTTGGATAACTTCAGTCACTCATTGTACATTCGCAACCTTTCAAACGAATATTCTTCTTATTTAACAACTATTTTTTCAGCATGGAACTGAACAATTTAACAGCTATTTCACCTATCGACGGACGGTATCGCAAACAAGTAAATAACCTGGCAAACTACTTCTCGGAGTTTGCACTCATAAAGTATCGGGTATTGGTAGAAATAAACTATTTTTTGTTCTTGTCCGATAAACAATTCTTCAAATTAACGGCTAAACAAAAGCAAGAACTAAAAGGGATTGCCGAGGATTTTAGTTTGGAAGATGCACAGAAAATAAAAGACATAGAAGCGATTACCAATCACGATGTAAAGGCAGTTGAATACTTTATTAAGGAACAATTTGAACGGATTGGTATTGTGCCCTTGAAAGAGTGGGTGCATTTTGGATTGACGTCTCAGGACATCAACAATACAGCTATCCCCCTAAGCTGGAAACATTGCATGGAGTTGGATTATTTGCCTGCAATTGCCAACCTTCAACACGATTTACACCTGCTAGCTACCACCTGGAAGGCTATTCCTATCCTGGCAAGAACACATGGCCAGCCCGCTTCCCCCACCATTCTCGGAAAGGAGGTAATGGTATATGTAGAACGTATTGCCAATCAGATACAACTGTTTTCTTATATTCCTTATGCTGCCAAATTTGGCGGTGCTACCGGTAATTTTAATGCCCATCACATTGCTTTTCCAGATAAAAACTGGGTGAAGCTAGGGAATGAGTTTGTAGATAAAAAGCTTGGTTTACAACGGATGCAGTTTACCACACAAATAGAACATTATGATAATTTAGCGGCACATTGCGATGCCATCAAACGCATAAATACCATTCTTATTGACCTTTGTAGAGACATCTGGACGTATATAAGCATGGATTATTTCAAGCAAAAGACCAAAGAAGGAGAAGTAGGATCTTCGGCAATGCCTCATAAGGTAAACCCGATAGATTTTGAGAATGCAGAAGGAAATTTAGGTATTGCCAATGCTTTACTAGAACACTTTTCTGCCAAACTGCCTATCAGTCGTTTGCAAAGAGACCTTACAGATAGCACTGTTTTACGCAATTTGGGCGTACCTATTGCACATACCCTTTTAGCCATCAAAAGTTTGAATAAGGGCTTAGGAAAATTGTTATTGAATGAATCTAAAATGCACGACGACCTAGAGAATAACTGGGCGGTGGTGGCAGAAGCCATTCAAACTGTACTACGCAAAGAAAATTATCCCAACCCCTATGAAGCTTTAAAAGGACTTACGCGAGGAAAAAATTCAATAGATAAAGAAGCAATACACAGCTTTATTGATACGCTATCTGTAAGTGAAAAACTAAAAACAAGTTTAAAGGAAATTACGCCTTCTAACTATGTGGGTATTATGGCGGAGTATTAAGATAGGGTAAGTAAATACCACTTTATGGATAGCCCCAATTTTAGGACAGTACCTAATATAGATTACCTCCTTTATGGTCAACTATACCTATAAATAGGTGCTATGGGTAGGATTGAGTAATAATATGCAACTCGAAATTGTATGTATATCAGACAATCCTCTGCTATCAAACTGTAGAAATTATTTAAATTGCCTTAGCTACCTTACTTTTAAATAAGTAACATTTAGCTAAGCGTTATTACGGTTATTTCTGGCATAATACCTACACGACCCGGATAACCAATAAAACCAAAACCACGGTTTACATACAATTTCTGGTTGCCCTCTTCATATAGTCCTGCCCATTGCTTGTACATCCACTGAACGGGGCTCCATTTAAAATAAGGATTTTCCAATCCAAATTGCATTCCATGGGTATGTCCGCTCAACATCAGGTCGATGTCTTTGTATTCTTTTTTTACTTGATAATCCCAATGACTTGGATCGTGGCTCATCAGCAACTTAAAGGGTATATTTTCTGTTCCAGGATAAGCATCCTGCATACGACCATATTTAGGAAACCGTCCTTTAGCCCCAAAATTCTCGATACCTAATAAAGCTATCTTCTCCCCCGACTTTTCAAATACGATGTGTTCATTCATCAACAATTTCCATCCCATTTCCTGCTGCAAATTCTTCAGGCTATCGAGGTTTTGTTTCTTAGCAGTTTCACTTGGCCAACTAGTATAATCACCATAATCATGGTTTCCTAAGGTACTATAAACCCCCATTGGCGCCCGAAGCCTGCTAAATATATCTTTGTACTCCAACATCTCCTGATGACGGTCATTTACCAGATCACCGGTGAATAAGATAAGGTCAGCCTTTTCATTCAGTATCAAGTCTATTCCTCGATTAACGGCTGCTTTATCATTAAAACTACCACTATGAATATCGCTGATATGTACTATCCGCAGCCCTTTGAAAGCCCGAGGCAGATTGGGGAATGCAAGGGCAATTCTTTTGATAGTATAGTTATATTTATTACTAAACCCATTTAACAAGGTACCAAACAGGAGACTTCCCATTCCGATACCTGCCCAACTAAGAAAAGTAGAGCGAGAGATATGCGTACTATCTGTAACAGTATGGGTAGCGGACATAACCGCTTTGGGTGCAGTAAATTGCTGGATAATCAACGTAACAAGTCTTCGGATATCATCCAACAAAAAGAAGACAGAACCTATCAGTTTGGCGAAAAATAAGCCCAACAAGATAGCAAAAACATAATTTCTGAATATTTTATTGGTTTGTAAAAAAGGCATATACGGGAGTGAAACCAAACTTGCCAAGGTGAGTACAGAAATGCCCCAATAAGTAAATTGTATGATTGTTTTTGATAATGGACTCGCATACTGGCTCACATTTTTCACTGCCTGAAACACATATATATCCAACAACAGCATTATAAAAGCTATTATCCACCAGGTTATTCCACTTCGCATCTTATTGTTTTAATAAATATTTTTAAAAATCTAGCACATTCTTTAACATTGCTTTCCAAACATTGTTGTTGGCAACAGTACAACCTATTTCGTTAACTAATTTACAAAAATATGAAACTCACATTTTACGGTCATGCTACCTTTAGTATAGACGTTCAGGGAAAGAAAATATTGTTCGACCCTTTTTTTACAGGAAATCCTGCTGCCAATGGGGTAAGTGCCGATACGATTGAAGCAGACTTCATCTTTGTTTCGCACGGTCATGGCGACCATACCTCCGACTTGGTAAGTATTGCAAAACGTACAGGGGCAACTTGTATTGCTTCCGCTGAAATTGCAAGTTGGTTACACCAACAAGGCGTAGAGAATGCCCTTCCAATGAATCATGGGGGATATATTAATTTCCCTTTTGGCAAGGCACGCGGTGTAAATGCGGTTCACTCTTCTTCCTTTCATGATGGCACGTATGCAGGCAATCCATTAGGCTTTGTTTTCTCTACACCCGAAGGTGATTTTTATTACTCGGGCGATACAGGCCTTACGATGGATATGCAATTGATTCCGCTGTGGGCAAATCTTTCGTTTGCTATCATGCCTGTCGGTGGGCATTTTACAATGGATGTCACCGACGCCCTACATGCTAGTGATTTTGTAAAGACAAGCAAAGTAATAGGGGTACATTACGATACGTTTGGTTATATCAAGATAGATAAGGAAGCTGCAGTAAAGACTTTTGCAGATGCAGGCAAAACACTTTTACTACCGGCAGTTGGTGAAACCATTGAATTATAAATATACACCTTTTGGCTAAACTGGTTATTCATTAAATGATTGGATCTAGCAAGTTCTGAAATCGGGAGCTTAGTTGAGATAACCGTCTTTTGAGTTATCTAACCTAAGCTCCTTTCTTTAGACGTCGTACCTGTATTGGGATAAGAAACTATGATAAAACGAAGATGACAGAGGCTTTATTACCCCAATAATAAAAAAATAACAAGGATAAAAAACACCAGAATTCTTCAAAAATAATGGTGTCTACACTTCCACCTCTCCTATTTTAACTTTGGGCAAGAACGACATAAGCATGGTAATAAAACTAAATAACACCAATGCAAATAAAGCGGGTTGTTTTTGTGGACATTCGCCAAAGTAGCAGGTAGTAACCAATATATAATTACGAATGCTCCAGGCAAAAGCAATAGCCGCAATGAAAAGGTTGGTACGTTTCGCCCATATTTGCGGTAAGACAAATAAGATAATCATTACGAGAGACAAAATTATATTCAATAACCCAGGCCTGCCAAAGTCGGTACCTTTCGTATTCATTCCATAAATGATGATGTTTCGTTCTACAACAATACTCCATGGCAGAAAACAAAGTGATATCACTACTAATGCGGTAAAGATGCCTGTAACCTGTGAGTACTTCAATTTTAAGTGTATTAATGTTATCTTATAGAACTTTATCTACAAAATAGTTATGAAAAAGCAGCAAATATTTCATTTTTTGCAGCCACAATACCCGCATTCGTTTGTTAATCCAAACTTTTCTCTATATTCACCCCATTCATTTAATAAAACAATTAATTGTTTATGGAGCGTTTTCAAGGTTTGTTTGGTGTTATTCTCATTTTAGGAATTGCTTTTCTTTGTTCAAACAATAAGAAAAGAATCAATTACCGTCTTGTTGCAAGTGGTGTAGCCTTGCAAATTACGATTGCAATATTAGTATTAAAAGTGCCTATCGTAACCAACTTTTTTAAATGGATTGGACATCAGATTGGTCATATCGAAGAATTTGCAAAAGAAGGGGCTGCTTTTGTATATGGCGGTGTTTATGTTCAAAGCAATACAGGTGCGATGACGACCTACAGATCACCCCAGACTTTCATTTTTGCTTTTAGTGTTACCGCTACTATTATATTGGTATGTGCGTTGGTAGCCATTTTTTACCACTGGGGCATTATGCAACGTATTGTTTCTGTAATTGCCAAAGCCATGAACTTTATAATGAGGGTAAGTGGTGCAGAGGCTTTAAGTAATGTGGCTAGTGCATTCGTAGGACAGGTAGAAGCACAAGTAATGATCAGACCATATTTGAAAGGGATGACCATGAGCGAATTGCTGGCAAGTATGAGTGGTAGTTTGGCTTGTATTGCAGGCGGCATTTTGATTGTTTATGTAAACTTTGGGGCAAAAGCAGAATACCTGTTAACCGCAAGTTTAATGGCTGCACCGGCAGCCTTGGTTATATCAAAGATTGTTTGGCCCGAAACAGAAGAAAGCGAAACTATGGGCAATGTTAAACTAGAGGTTAAGACCCCTTATCGTAATATTATTGATGCCATTTCTCATGGTGCCGGTGATGGTTTTAAGATTGCAATGAATGTAATTGCTATGTTGATTGGTTTTATAGCTTTAATTACGATGGTCAACTTTTTATTGGGTAAAGTAGGTGGTTTGTTTCACTTAGATTTTCAACTATCATTAGATTATATCTTCAGTAAAATATTTTATCCGATGGCTTGGGCAATGGGTGTACCTGCAGCTGATGTAAATAATGTAGCTGCTTTGTTAGGCCAAAAAATAACGATTAATGAGTTTGTTGCATTCTCAAACCTTACAGCAAAAGATCCTGTCACCCATCAGTTAATGATGAAACTGAGTGAAAAAGCTACATTGATAGCCAGTTTTGCCATCTGTGGTTTCGCCAATTTCAGTAGTGTAGGTATGCAGATTGGTGGCATTGGTGAAATTGCGCCGGAGCGTCGTGGAGATTTGGCTAAACTAGGAATGCGCGCTTTGTTATGTGGTACATTGGCTTCTTACCTTTCTGCAACGATTGCAGGCATTTTGATTGGATAATATAAGATATGCGTAAAGTAACCAATACGATAAATACTTGAAACATATAGTTCTATTTAATAAATAAAGGGAGGTAAATATGCAATGTCGTTTAGTTAAGGATTTTGTCATAGTGGTTTGTAATTCATGTGAAAAGGTCTTTTTTGTCTGTTGCTTCTTTTCTCTATTCTGTTGGGTCTTATTATTTCCCTTGTCTTTTCGACTATGAGGTCAAAAGCCTTCA